>NZ_QPFC01001334.1:0-1863 GCF_003427465.1 Nocardiopsis sp. TNDT3
GGGGGCGGTGGCGGCGGCGGGGGCGGACCGCCTCCCTCGTTGTCCCAGTCGCCGAAGGGGTTGTCGATTTCCCAGTCGCCGAAGGGGTTGTCGATCTCCCAGTCACCGAAGGGGTTGTCCCAGTCGCCGAACGGGTTCTCGCCGCCGGGTCCGTTGCCGCCGCCACCGGTCTCGGGGGTCGGCGGCGGGAGCGGAGCGGGGTCCACGATGACCGGTATGGTGGCGTGCGCCTGCGTGTAGGTGTGCGCCATGAGGTCGCGCACCTGGTTGGCGGCCTCGTAGACGCCCTCGTAGTGGTTGCGGAACCTCTGGTAGAGCACGTTGTTGATGTTGTCCTGGGTCGGCGGATCGCCGGGGATACCGGTCAGTTTGTCCCCGCCGGTCTCCTCGGGATAGGCGATCGTGACCTGGAACTGGTCCCGCTCCGGGTTGAACTCCTCCGTCCCCGCGGAGGTGTAGAAGTACCAGTCGTCGAGTACCTCCTGGACGCGCCCTCCCCTGGTGTTGAGGGCCTGGTCCACCGTGTAGGCGAGGACGGCTGTGGCGAACGTCAGGACCGTCTTGACCCGCTCCAGCTCCGCCTTGAACTCGGGGAGCTCCATGTGCACGGAGGTCATCCGGTACGCCATGTCCTGGAGGCGGTACTTGTACGCCGCGGCGGCCGAGCCCTGCATGGCTCCGTCGGGGACGTCGATCTCCTGCCACAGCTTGTTCAGACTGCCTCCCTCACCGTCGATGTAGGGAGTCAGCGTGTCGTAGAGCGTGCCCAGGCTGTCGATGGTCTTCTGCAACCGGGTGAGGTCCCAGTTCTCGGACGTCAGCTGGTTGTTCCCGTAGTCGGCCAGGTGCGCCAGGTTGCTCAGCTGCTGCCGGAACCCGTCCTGCGGGGGAGGGGTGTCGTCTGTGTGCAGGTCCTCCTTGCCGTCGCTGAGGGTCTTCTCGCCCCACAGGTGCTTCTGCATGGTGTAGCCGGCGTAGTCGATGCCGTAGGTCTCATAGGGGTAGCTGCCGCCGCCGTACCCGGTCGTGTACGCCGTGTAGTACTCCCTGTAACTCCACCAGCGGTCCATCTCGTGGCCGCCGTAGTTCCAGGAGAAGCCGGTGAAAGGATTGGTGGTCTCATGGAAGTGGTAGCGCCCGTCCGCGACCCAGGGGTCCTTGGTGACCGTGTCGATGCTCTCCATCGGTTTGTAGTCGCCGTCGGTGCCGGCGAAGATGTTCATGAGCTCGTGCAGCGGCTTGTCCGGCAGGTCTTCGTACTTGATCTCTGGTTCTGGCATGGTCCCCTCCCTCTGCGGATCGCGTTCGTGGACTAGGTTTCGCTGCTGTCCTCGTCCTGGCCGTTACCGTTACCGTTACCGTTACCGGAACCACCCGAGCCGCCCGAGCCGCCCGAGCCGCCCGAACCGCTCTGGCTCGAATAGATCAGGTTGTGGACTTCCTGGGCGGTGAGGTTCTGCTCGTCCTCCAGGTTGGCGAAGACGATGAGGTTCTCCGAGAGCCTGCGGTCGATCTCGATCAGTTCCTGGTTCAGGCCGTAGATGAAGTCGTAGATCCCGCTCATCGAACTGTCGATCTTGCTCGTGAGCCGCCCGGCCTCTTCGAGGATGCCGGGGTCTCCGAGCCGCTGGTAACCGCTTTCGGCCACCCCTTCGTACACGGAGAGTTCGGTGACCAGGATGTTGAGGTCCTTCTGGAGGGGCTCCACGATCTTCGAGCGGAAATCCCTGATCCGGTCGAGGTCGATCTTGGTGCCCTTGTCACCAGTGCCGGAGCCCGCACCCTCGTCGCCGCTTCCGCTGTCCCCGGTGCCGGTGTCCTCGCCGTCCTCCTCGTCGTCCTCGTCGTCGTCCTCGTCGTCCT
>NZ_QPFC01001335.1:0-2607 GCF_003427465.1 Nocardiopsis sp. TNDT3
TCCCACCCCTGGGGAGCGGGCCAGGTCTTGTCGCCGCCGACGTTGTTCCACGCGCTCATGGGCCCGTCCACCGGCCCGAGCACCACGCCCTCCACCGGCTGGAGGTCCTCGCCCAGCAGGCGGGGGTTGCGGTACAGGTGCTCGCGGCCGCGGTGGCGCACCGACAGGAGCCGCCCGCCCAGCGCGGGGGCGGCGGTCAACCGCAGCACGCCGTTGTCCAGGACCACGAGTTCGTGCGCCCCGGAGGCGTCGCGCCGCACCTCGACGGGGCGGCTCACCTCTCGGCTCCGTTGACCAGGCACACCTTGCCGCGGCTCTCGCCCGCGGCCAGGCGGTAGGCGGCGTCGGCGTCGGCGAGGTCGAAGCGGTCGGAGACCACCCGCTCCGGGGACAGGCCCCAGCGCACCAGGTTCACCGACAGCTCCGCCATGGCGGGCAGCGAGGTCACCCAGGAGGCGTACAGGGTGAGCTGCTTGTGCAGGAGGGTGTCCGACACCTCGGTCTCCAGGGCGCCGCCCTCGCCGACGAGGGAGACGCGACCCCACTCGGCGGCGTTCTCCAGGGCCAGGGAGCGGCCCGGGCGCGACCCGGAGCAGTCGATGGCCGTGGCCGCGCCCCGGCCGGAGGTGACGCGGGCGATCTCGTCGGCCGCCTCCTCGGGCGAGGCCAGGGCGTCGAAGACGTCCAGGCCGGCGGCCCACTCGCGGCGGCGCTGGTTGGGCTCCACCCCGATCACGCGGGCCGCGCCCATGCCCCGGCCGATCATCCCGGCCGCCAGCCCCACCGGGCCCAGGCCCACGACGAGCAGGTCGCCGTCGCCGTTGACCCCGATGCGCCGCAGCCCCTCGTAGGCGGTGCCGAACCCGCAGGCGATGAGCGCGCCGTCCACGAAGGACAGCTCGTCGGGCAGGGGGACGCAGGTGGACTCCTCCGCCAGCAGGTACTCGGCGTGGCCCCCGTCGCGCTGCCAGCCGTAGGCCGCCCGGGAGGGGTCCGTGCAGCTGATCATGAAGCCGCGGCGGCAGTTGTCGCACAGCCCGCACCCGGCGATGTGGTACACGATGACGCGGTCGCCCGGGCCGAACCTGCGGCACCCCGGCCCGGCCTGCACGACCGTGCCCGAGGGCTCGTGGCCCGCGACGACGCCCTGGTAGGCGGGGCCCTCGACCCCCCGGTGCGTCTTGTGCTCGTGGTAGATGAAGCCGATGTCGCTGCCGCAGATGCCCGACGCGCCGACCCGGATCAGCACCTGTCCGGGGCCCGGCTCGGGCACGGGCAGGGTGTCCAGGACCGCGGTCGAGTCCCCGGGCAGGCGCACCCCGCGCATGGTCTCGGGGAGTGCGGTGGCGGCGGCCGTGGTGTTCATGACTGTGTTTCCCCCGTTCGGAGCGGCTAGGCGAGGCGGTTGGCCGCGCTGCGCCTGCTGATGACGACGTTGATCAGGACGGCGCCCACGATGATGAGGCCGCGCACCACGTCCTGGAAGAAGGAGTTGACGCCGAGCAGCACCAGGCCGTTGGCGATGACCGTGATGAAGACGACCCCGAGGAAGGTACCGCCGAGCGAGCCGCGTCCGCCGGCCAGGGCGGTACCGCCGATGACCACGGCGGCGATCACGTCGAACTCCAGCCCCGCGGCGGCGCCGCCGTTGCCCGAGCCCAGGCGGGCGGCGAGCAGCACGCCGGTGATGGCCGAGAGCAGGCCGGTGGTGGCGAACAGCAGGACGCGCACCCGGGCCACGTTGAGCCCGGCCAGCTGCGCGGCGGCGGCGTTGCCGCCGGTGGCGTAGACGGAGCGGCCGTAGGCGGTGTACTTGGCGACGTAGGCGAAGACCGCGAAGAGCACGAGCATGACCAGCGCGGCGGTCGGGACGCCCAGGACGGAGCCGCCGAGCACGTCGAGCAGGCCGCTCTCGGGCAGCGGCACGGGGAGCGCGTCGGTCATGTACAGCGCCATACCGCCCAGGACGCTCCACAGCCCCAGCGTGGTGATGAAGGAGGGCACGTTGAACCGGGCCCGGAGCCACCCGGCGAGGGCGCCCCACAGCACGCCCATGGCCAGGGTGAGCACGATGGCGCCGATCACGCCCAGGTTCCACTCGGTGGCGCCCTTGGCCACGATGACCGAGGCGAAGGCGACGGCCGGGCCGATGCTGATGTCGATCTCCCCGGCGATGATCACCAGGGTGACGCCCCAGGCCGCGATGCCGATCGTGGCGGCGTTGCGCAGCAGGCCGAGCTGGTTGTCCAGGCTCAGGAACCCGGAGGCGGAGAGCCCGAGGACGACGTAGAGGATCAGGATGGCGGCCAGGAGGCCGATCTCGTTGAGGCGGTGGCCGTAGCGGCCGATGAGGTCGCCGCGGGCGGAGACCGCCTCGCCGGTGACCTTGGTGGTGGTGGTCATTGGTCTACCTCGCCGTTCACGCCGCCATCGCGGCGGCCATGATGTTGTCCAGGGTGATGTCGTCGCCGGTGAACTCGCCTTGCAGCCGTCCTCCGCGCAGGGCGAGCACGCGGTCGCACACGAGCGGGAGCTCCTCCAGTTCGCTGGAGACGAAGAGGACCGCGGCCCCCTGTCCGGCCAGCTCGCGCACGATGGCGTAGATCT
>NZ_QPFC01001336.1:0-1851 GCF_003427465.1 Nocardiopsis sp. TNDT3
CCGAGGGGCTGGTCGCCGCGCCGGACGGCGGCCAGCCCCTCGGGCCGGAGCGGCGGGTTCAATGGTGGTGCTCGTGTCCGGAGCCGCTTTCCTCCTGCTCCGCGGTCATCGGCTCCACCGGGACGGTGACCTCCAGCTCCTCCTCGCTGGCGAAGGAGAGGGTGACGGTGACCTCGTCCCCGACGACGGGCGCTTCGGGCAGGTCGTTGACCATGACGTGGTAGCCGCCCTCGACCAGGGTGGTCGCTCCCCCGGCCGGAACCGGGATCTCCTCCACGACCCGCATGCGCGCGGCCCCGGAGTCGGTGGTCTCGGTACTGCACAGGTCGGCGTCGTCGGAGGCGTCGGTGGACACCCCCGTGACGGCGTCGTCCGACTCCCCCGAGTTGGACACGCGCAGGTAGACCACCCCCACCTCCGGGTTGGCCGGTTCGGGCATCCAGGCCTCCGTCACCAGCAGGTGCCCGGCCTCGGCCCGGCCCCGCTCACTCGCGGGAGCGGCGGAGGCCGTCTCCCCGGAGGCGCCCGGTCCGCCCCCGCACGCGGTGACGCACAGCAGCACCCCCAGGGCGGCCGGTGCGGCGCGGCGTGCGTTACGTCGCCTGTCAGCCTGTGTACGCGGCATGGTCCTCACTCGCCTCTTCTCCCCCACGTCCGGTCGGGCCCCGCTGCCGGGCCCGACCGTGATGTCGTCGCGGGAACCGCTCCGGTTCCCGGATCCCCCGGTCTCACAGCAGGGTGTGCGCCACACGGGGCTCCCCCTCCCGCACCGGCGGCACCGCGAACAGTGCGCTGCCCTCGTGTCTGACGTAGGCGCCGAGCGCGTCCCCGCCCTCGTCGAGGTTGCGCTGCACCGCCGTGAACCCGGTGCGCGGATCGGCCTGCCAGGCGGTGAAGAGCAGGCCCGCCTGCCTGCGGCCGTCGGCGTCCCAGCCCAGGTCGTAGCTGAAGCCCCGGCGCAGCATCCGTGCTCCCAGCGTGCTCTCGGGGCTGGCGAGCCTGATGTGGGCGTCACGGGCGATGACCGGCTCCCCCGCGCCGTCCCTGGCCGACAGGTCGGGCCGGTCGTGCTCGCGGTCCCCGCCCAGGGGCGCGCCGTCGGACAGGCGGCGTCCGATGACGTCCTCGCGCCGTCGGGTCTCCAGGGCGAACCAGTCGTCCAGCAGCATGCGGATGCGCCGCACGACCACGTAGGACCCCCCGTCCATCCAGGCCAGGGACGGCTCGGTGTGGGAGGCCAGGACCTGGGTGGCGAACAGGGCCTCGTCGGGGCGCGGGTTGACCGTCCCGTCGATCTGGCCCATGAGGTTGCGCGGTGTGGCGGCGGGGTCGGCGGCGGCCGCGGCCGACCGCTGGAAGGCGGACAGCGACCAGCGGACCCCGACCCGGCCCCGGGCCGCGCGCAGCAGGTGGTCGACCGCGGAGCTGAGGACCAGGGGGTCCTCGGCTCCCACGTGCAGCATGAGATCGCCGCCGCACCAGGCGGGGTCGAGGCGGTCGGAGTCGAAGGCGGGCAGGTCCTCCATGTGCGGCGGACGCCGGTCGGCCAGCCCCGCGCGTTCCAGCAGGGAGGGGCCCAGCCCGAGGGTGACCCCCAGCGAGGCGGGGTGCAGGCCCTGGGAGGGCGCCCCCTCCCCGAGCGCGGCCGGGCCCCGTTCGTGCAGGGAACGGGCCTCACGGCTCCAGGCGCCGAGGACCTCGCGCGCCGCCACGCGCACGTCCGCCGCGTCTTGGGCGTTCACGTCCACGGCCACCACCCGCACGTGCGCGGGCGTGGGCGTCAGCAGCGCGGGAGGGCGTCCCTCCCGCGAGCCGGTCCTGGAGCGGGCGGGGTCGAGGGCGGGGGCGTCC
>NZ_QPFC01001337.1:0-3290 GCF_003427465.1 Nocardiopsis sp. TNDT3
CCGACGCCGCGGCGTCGGCGTCCAGGATCCGGTGGACCAGCGCCGCCGCGTCCTCGGGGGCGAGCCACTCGACCGCCTCGGACAGCCACTCGCGCACCTCCCGCAGGTCCTCGCGCGCGGGAGCGTCCGCGTCCAGCAGGGACGCCGCGGCCAGCACCGGGAGCCAGTCCGCCAGCGCGCCCTCGCGGCCCGAGGCGTACGGCCGCGCCCGGTGCCACAACACGGCCGCCCGGCGCGTGCCCAGCCGGACCAGGCGATCGGCCACGGCGCGTGCACGGGGGTCGGGTTCGGGGAGCGCGTCCGGCGGGTCCTCCTCCGGGTCGTACACCGTGAACCTGTCGCGCCACAGCGCGGTGTCGGAGTCGGGCGCGACGCCGACGACCTGCACGAGCGCCTCGTCGGGGTCGCCGCAGTAGGTCGCGAACGACAGCAGCCGCGCCCGCCGCGGCGGAAGCAGGTGGCTCAGGGCCGCCACCCAGTGCGCCACGGACGTGCTGTCGGCCACCAGCACCAGCGGGCGGGAGTCGTCCACGGCGTCGTCGACGGCGAGCAGCAGCCGAGCCACCACCTCCGCCGAGCGGCCCCGCACCCACGCGTCGGTGCGCGGGCGGTCCAGCGGGCCGGGGCCGATCTCCGGCTCCGACAGCTCCGGCAGCTCGGACAGGCCGGGGTCGCCGACCGGCTCCTCCGCCCAGAAGTCGGCCTCCCACAGCTCCGCGGGCAGCGGGCCGGACTCCCCGGGCCCCGCGGCCACCAGGCTGTGCGCGAAGTAGTTGCCCGGCCTCCCGGACGGGTCGTCGCCGCTGGAGACCACGCGGCTCACCACCGGCACCCCGCCCACGTCGGGGGAGTAGCACAGGTTGACCGGATGCTCGTCGACGCGCTCGCGGGACCGCGGCGGCTCGTACACGGTGAACCGCTCGACCTCCCTGAGCACCCGGGGGTCCACCCCGGGGGTCGCCGCGTTGAACTGGTACCCGGCGTAACCGGACAGGCCGTGCTCGCACGAGGTGTAGTACAGCTGCGCGAAGCCCATCGGCGCACCCCTTCGGTCTGGTCGTCGCGGGGGGTCTGGTTCTGGGTCGGTGGTGGTTCACGGGGGCCCGGACACCCCGGCCCGGCGGGTCCGCCGGGCCGGGCTCAGGACCAGGACGCCTCGCGCGAGGGGATGACCCCGAACTCGCTGAGCATCCACAGGAACGGGTCGGCGACCCGGTAGGGGCGCACCCCGCCGCGCACGCGGTTGCCCGCGTCGGGGACGCCGCCCAGGGCCGACACCCCGAAGTAGCGGGCGTTGCGGTAGTGGTTGCGCACGTGGCCGTCCACCCCGCCGCCGTCCCACCGGTGCAGCAGCTGCTGGATCTGGGCGTGCACGTCCTGGCTGTCGGACTCGTCGAAGAACGGCGCGGTGGGCTGCGGCCGGTGCAGGGGCGAGCCCTCGTCCAGTTCGCCGTGCAGCGCGTCGATCTTGGTCAGGCACACCGCCATGGGCACCTGGATCAGCCTGTTGACGGCTCCGGGGCGGCTCATCAGCAGGTCGGTGACGCGTCCCAGCATGTCCAGCGGTCGGCTCCGCGCCCTGTCCGGGGCGGGCGGTCGCCCGCCCGCTGCGGCCAGCTGCCGGGTGCCCTCCATCCGGAGCGGATCCAGCAGGAGGATGATCCCGTCGGCGCTGTTGAGGTAGCGCAGGTTCGCCTCCACGCTCGCCTCGGAGGTCAGGTCCTCCCCGGCGGTGTCGAAGAACGACAGCAGCGTGTGCTGCGGCCGCCTGCCGCCCAGCCCCCGGCGCTGGGTGGTGAACCGGAACACCAGCGGTTCGCGGGTGACCCCGGTGCGCCGGGTGGCGCCGAGCAGCCGCGCCTCCTCGTAGAGCGGGGTCTCGTAGTCGGCGTGGAACCGGTGCCGGGTCTGGTCGTCCGAACCCCCCACCGACGCGTCGAACCGGGAGCCCACACGGTTCATCAGCTCGTGGATGAGCACCGTCATGAACACCGTCTTGCCCGCGTCGCGCGCCCCGACCAGGGCGATCATCCGGCTGCGGATCCGTCCGAAGTTCACGGGGAGCTGGGCGTGGCAGGTGGCGCACACCTGTCTGCCGGTGGTCGACGCGCACTCCGGGCACACCGCCCGGGCACTGCGCCCGTCGGCCTCGAAGACCGGCGGCAGCCGTTCGCGCCGCCCCAGGTGGGCGCGGATCGCGGCGTCCTCCACCGGCGCGCACACCCGCCCGTCCGGCCCCGGGCGCCCCGTGCACCGGAAGCGGATGCGGCGCTCGGCGAACCGCGAGTAGCAGTAGGGGCACACCAGGAGGCGGCCCTCGACGGGGATCAGCGAGCGCACGGCGTCCAGGCTCCTCAGCACCTCAACTCCCTCACCGGGGGCTGGCGCAGCCGCACCCCCGTCCCGTCGTCGTCCGCCGGGAAGCACATCAGCCAGCCCTGGCCGGTGCCCCGCGGAGGCCGTACGCGCACCGAGACCCACTCGCCCGCCGACAGGTACTGGGCGGGCAGGACCGCCAGCACCGTCCCCTGGTCGGCGGTGTGCGGCTGGACGGGGCCGTCGGCGTACACCACGACCACCTCGGGCATGGTGCAGTCCTCCTCCGCGACCAGGTGCACCACCCGGTCCCGGCGCAGCAGGCCCGCCGACTCCACGCGGTAGTCGAGCACGGCCCGGCCGGGAACGGTGACGGTCGCGGCGGAGCTCACCGCCTCCCCGCCCTCGAAGGGGACGACGGCGCGCACGTCCACCCGCACCGACTCGGGGCCCATGAGCGTCTCGAAGCCCCCGTCGGAGGAGTACTGGCGGCGGGTGCAGCGCAGTTGGCCGCCGGTCCAGGTCTCCGTGCCGCGCTCCTCGGGGCGCCAGGAGATGATCGCCGCGCAGGCGTCCTCGGGCCAGGTCCACCCGAGCCGGACCGAGGTGTCGAACCGTTCCGCGCGCAGCCCCTCCACGGGCGGGGCCGCGGTCACCCGCACGGAGACGCCCACGACCGCCTGGTCACCCGCCACCGTCACCGCCAGGACGTGGTTGGTGCCCGACTCCAGGGTGAACGCCACCCGCTCCCGTTCCTCCCGAGGGGCCTGTGCCTGGTGCGCGCCCTGTTCCTCGGCCGCGCTCATGCGGTTTTCCGGTACCGCCGTGGCGGCCGACCTGCGGTTCCACGGGGCCGCTCCGGCCGCTGGCGTCCCGGGAACCCGCTGAGTACCAGCGTGGGCGGTCGGCCCGCGGTTCCCGGTTGTTCCGGGGGTTCCCGGCACACCGGTGGGCGCCGTCGTTCCGGGGGCGTG
>NZ_QPFC01001338.1:0-1005 GCF_003427465.1 Nocardiopsis sp. TNDT3
CTGGTGGGCGGTGTAGGTGAACTGGATGCCCCCGTGCGAGACCATGGGGGCGCCCGCCGGGCTCTCCCCGGCGTTCCAGCCCAGCGCGGTGTCGCCTCCCGCGCCGCCGACCGGGGTGTGGGTGGCGGTGATCCCCTCCTCCGACAGGACGCGGGCGCCGTCGGCTCCCCGCCCCCCGTTGTTCTGCGCGACCAGCCAGCGGGCCATGTCGTGCGCGGTGGTGACCATGCCGCCCGCGCCGTTGAAGTAGCTCTGCGGCTCGGGCACCGCGACTGCCGCGCCCAGGACGGCGACGTGCCCCGGGGCCGCCCCCGCCGCGAAGACCTCCTCGGCGGTGTCGACGGTGACGGTGTCGTCCATGCCCAGCGGCGCGAACACGCGCTCGTCCATGTACTCGCCGAAGGACCGGCCGCTGAGGACCTCCACCAGCCGGGCCGCGACGTGGTAGTTGGGGTTGTGGTAGTGGAACTCGGTGCCCGGATCGGCGGCCATCCCGGAGTCCGCCATCCTGGCGAGCGCCCCCTCCAGGTCCTCGGCCGCGGGGGCGCTCTTCTCCCGGAAGGCGGTGTCGGACATCCCCGAGGTGTGGGTGAGCAGTTGGCGGACGGTGACACGGTCGGCGCGCGGGTCGTCGAGGGTGAACCCCGGCAGGTGCCGCGCCACCCGGTCGTCGAGCGCGAGTGCGCCGTCCTCCACGAGCTGCATGACGGCGAGCGCGGTGAAGGCCTTGCTGACCGAGGCCACCCCCATGGGGGTGTCGGCGGTGATCGCCCCACCCGCCGAGTCGGTGCCGTAGCCCGCCGCGCGCACCACCTCGGTGCCCCGGGTCACGGCGACGGCGGCCCCCGGCAAGGGTGAGGCGTCCAGGTAGTCGGACACGTAGGCGTCCACGGCCTCGGAGGTCAGCGCGCCCGGATCCGTGTCGGGGACCTCGGCCCGGGCGGGGGCGGCGGTGAGCATCAGGAGGGCGGCGGCCAGGCCCGCCGCCGCGATTCTGGTCAGGGA
>NZ_QPFC01001339.1:0-1074 GCF_003427465.1 Nocardiopsis sp. TNDT3
GGCGTCGCGGACGCCGTGCGATCCGCCGGACCGGGCGGGCCCACCGGCCTCCGCGCCGCTAGGCGCGGATGTTGACGTCCACGCAGGCGTAGAAGGCGTTACCGGTGTCGGCGACGTTCCACCTGGCCAGCAGCGTGTGCCGTCCGCTGTACCCCGACAGGTCCACGGTGTGGCTGAACGACCACGGCGGACGGGCGCCGTGGTCGTTGAACACGGCCACACGGTGGTTGCCGATGAAGTACTCCCAGGTGGAGGTGGAGTGCGCGGCCGTGATGGTCCACTCGAAGGTCTGGACGCGGCCGACGTCGGTCACCCGCCAGCCCCGGCTGTTGTCGTTCAGCTCGGCGAAGCGGCCGACGCCGCCGTTGCACTGCATGAGCCCCTTGGGGCCCTCCACGCTCTGCGGCTCCCACTGGATGCCGCCGCACTGGACGATGCCCGCGGCGCACTGGGCCTGGCGGCTCATCGGGTTGGAGATGTAGCCGTGGGCGTTGGCCGTGCCCGCGGGCATGAGGCCGAAGAAGAGGGTGGTGGCGGCGGCCAGCGCCGCCGCGGTGCGGAGCCGGTGCCGGTTGCGGGGGCGGGGGGTGTCGGACTTGCGGTTCAGCATGTGCGGGTCCTTCGGTCATGGATCGCGCCCCGGCGCGCAGGGCCGGGACGGTAGCGGGAATCCGTCGGGGGAGACCCGGGCCGGTACCTGCCCGGGGCGAAGGCGAGCGCTCGTGACTGCGGGGGAGGGCCACGGGCGTCGAGTCCCTGGGGACGCGGCGCCCGGAGTCCCTCTGGAACAGGGGTTTCCCGCTCGGGGAGGCCGGTAAGCGGGCCGTGACGAGGAGTCGGGCCCCCCGGCCGCAGGACCGGTCGGGGCCGCTCACCGGGCGGTACGGGAGGGGCCGCCGAACACGGGGGGACGGGAGCTGGAAGGACCCGGCCCCGCCGCGCGTGTGGTCCGCACCTGCCGGAGGTGGACCAATCCCGGCGCGGAGGGGAGTCGGCATTAGACCTCACCCCGAGGACACTGTTTCCTTCCCTCTCCTTCCTTTTCCCTTCCTGGAACCGAGTCCTCCCCTGGTT
>NZ_QPFC01001340.1:0-2266 GCF_003427465.1 Nocardiopsis sp. TNDT3
CTCCACGGGGCCCGGACGCAGGACGCGCCGCCGACCGTGTCGAAGGCCGCCGCGAACGCCGGTTCGTCGGCCATCGCCGCCAGGTCCTCCACGAGGACGGGGCCGCTCCGACCACCGGGCGCCGAGCCGCTCCTTTCGGTGGGCGCGGTGCCGCGTCCGGCGCGGCGCAGCAGCCGGGCCGCGTCCGACAGGGCGGTCCGGGCGCGAACCCCGGCGCCGGTGCGGGCGCGCAGCAGCAGCGCGGCCACGGCCCCTTCGGCAGCGAGGATTCCGCCGAGCACGTCGGTGAGGGTGAGCAGGGACGGCGCGGGCTCCTGCCCGGGTCCGGCCAGGAGGTCGGCCACCCCGCCGTGCGCCTGGACCAGGTAGTCGGTGGCCAGCGCGCCGGGTTCGGGGGCCCGACCGCCCCACCCGTCTGCGTGCACGTGGACCAGGCCTGGGGCGGGGTCGGCGAGGTCGTCGGGGCCCAGGCCGAACCCCTCGGCACGGCCGGGCGGCCAGTTGTAGAGCAGGACGTCGGCCGTGGCGGCCAGGTCTCGGGCGGTCCGGCGCCCGGCTTCGGTCTTGAGGTCGGCCTCGACCGCGCCCTTGCCCCGGTTCAGGGCCAGGAACCGGGCGGAGCGGTCACCCGCCATCGGCGCCACCCCGCGCATGGGGTCGCCGCCCGGGGGCTCGATCCGCACGACCTCGGCGCCGAGCATGGCGAGCAGCAGCCCGGCGAGCGGGCCCTGCACGCGGTTGGTGGCCTCCACCACGCGCAGCCCGGCCAGGGGCGCGGCGGCGTCGGGGCCGAGCGGTGCCAGCGGGGCGGCGGGGGCGCCGGTGGCGTCCCGCGCGCGCAGCCGCCACTCCGAGGCCGGGTCGGGCTCCTCTGCCTCCCGGGCGTCGCGGACGAGGGCCAGGCTCATGCCCGTGTCGCGGGCGGCCAGGCGGACCCGGGCGAGGTCCGCGGCCGCGATCGCGGCGGGAAGTTCGGGCGGCAGCGGGCACACCGCGGTGGCGAAGCGCCGCTGGAAGGGCGGCCACCCGGCGGCGATCGCGGACGGGGCGGCTCCCAGGTCGGTCCAGAACCGCAGCCAGACCTCGGCGTCCAGGGTCTCGATCTCGAAGCGCGCTCCGTCAACCGAGCGGAACGGCGGGGCGGTTCCGGCACCGGGCGTCACTCCTGTCCCACTGGAAAGAGTCGGGCCCGCCGAAGCCCTCTGGTCCGGGGCCGTGGCCGCGGCGACGTAGGGACCCGCCGCGAGCAGGGCGGCCTGGGCCGCGGAGACCGACGCCGACAGCGCCGGACCGCCGCGCGCCAGGGCCAGCGCGCAGGCCGCCACCGCCTGCGCGGCCAGCACCCCCGCGCACACCGACGCGTAGTCCACCCCCAGGAACCGGGGTGCCCCGCGGGCCCGGCCGTGCAGGTGCGCCAGCCCGCAGGCGGCCTGGACGTCGCGCTCCCCCGCCAGGGGCGCCGCGACCGGCCCGGACCAGCCGATGGCGCAGCCGACCGGTACCGGCAGCACCCGGGTTCCCTCTCCGCCGGATCCGTCTTCGCCCAGGCCCGCGCCGGAACCACTCCCGCCCGGACCCCACTCACCGGGGACGGCCACCAGACCGATCCACCCGGCCGGTGCCTGCGGGGGCAGGGGCCCCGCGACCCGGGAGACCGCGCAGCCGAGCGCCTCCAGGCGCGCCGCAGCGATCCGCAGCGCGGCCGAGTCGCCCACCGCCCGCGCGGCGGCCCCGGCCAGCGGGAGCACGGTCGCGCCCACCGGTGCGGCGGTCACGTCCACTTCCCCGTTCCGCAGGTGTCGGGGCGCAGGCCCAACTGGTCGCGCAGCACGGAGCGGCGGACCTTGCCGGTGCCGGTGCGCGGCAGCTCGTCCCAGGTCAGCACCACCGGGTCGGCGAGTTCGGGCAGGTCGGCGACGGCGCCGCGCCAGGCCACGGTGTCCAGACCCCCGCTCTCGGTGGCCACCACCGGCACCGGGGGCCCGTCCGGAACGCTCAGGACGACGCACTCCAGCACCTCGGGCAGGCGGTCGTCCACGACGTCCTCCACCTCCAGGCATCCGCCCTCGCGCAGGGCGTCCACCTCGCGGTCCACCAACCGCAGCGCGCCGGTGCGGCTGAGGACGCCGATGTCGCCGGTGTTCCACCACGCGCCCACCAGCTTGGACCGCCACCGGCCCTCCTCGCCGACGTAGCCCAGGCACAGGGCCTCGGTGCGGCAGAAGACCAGAACGGGTGTACCGGCCGGGACGGGGCGCATGGTGCG
>NZ_QPFC01000156.1:0-2030 GCF_003427465.1 Nocardiopsis sp. TNDT3
CCCGGGGACCGGTGTCCCGCCCGAGGGGCCGGCCGTCGCCTCCGAACCCGAGGGGCCCGAGGTCGACGGCGAGCGGATCCCGGCGCTGTACTGCCCGCCCGCCGTCCGCGACGATCCCGCCCTGGGGGACGAGGTCGACGAACGGCTGCTGGTGTGGGCCGAGGAGATGGGTGTCTACCCCGGCCAGCTCGACCGGGTCCGCTCGGCCGGGTTCGGACGCCTCATCATGCTCGCCCACCCCGAGACCGACGATCCCGACCGGCTGCTGGCGGCGGCCAAGTGCGCCCTGGCCGAGTGGTCCGTGGACGACCACTACGTCGACGGCGAGGCCGAGGAGGCACAGCCGGAGCTGCTCGGCCAGCGCCTGGCCATCGCCCACTCGGTCATCGACCAGGCGCACCTGCCGCTGCGCTACGCGCCCCAGCTGGAGGAGGTCGTGCGCGCGGACCCCGTGATGCGGGCCCTGCGCTCCAGTCTGGACGGCCTGGGCCTGTACGCCACCGCCTCGCAGGTGCGCAGGCTCCGCCACGAGCTGGCGATCATGTTCGTGGCCTACAACCAGGAGGGCGTCTGGCTGGCCACCGGCCACCGGCCGCCGGTCTGGGAGTTCCTCATGCACCGGCACGAGAACAGCTTCGTGCCGTGCATGGCGCTCATCGACGCGGTCGCCGGGTACGAGCTGCCGCACCAGGTGTTCTCCGAGCCCAGCGTGCGCCGCGTGTTCACCCTGGCGGGCAGCGCGAGCGTGATCGTCAACGACCTGTACTCCATGGGCAAGGAGGACGTCACCGACCTCAGCCTTCCCCGGCTGATCGCCACCGAGGACGGGTGCTCGCTGGGTGAGGCGGTGCGGCGCACCGTCGACATCCACGACGAGCTCATGCACGCCTTCGAGGCCGAGGCCGCCGCCCTGGCGCTCACCGGCTCGCCGGAGCTGCGCCGCTTCCTGTGGGGCCTGTGGGCCTGGCTCGGCGGCAGCCGCGAATGGCACGCCCGCAGCCCCCGCTACCACGGGGCGGGCACCGACTGAACGGGCCGCGCGCCCGGCGCGGCCCCTCCCCCCGCAGCGGACCGGCCCGGCCCCGAGCACGGGCCGGTCCGGACCGACACACCACGACAAGGAGTTCCTCCGCGATGACCGAGACCCTCAGCCGATCGTCCGACGTCCTGCGCACCGCCTACCAGGAGTCCGTGGCGGCGTACTGGAACGCCGAGAAGGACCCCGTCAACATCCGCCTCGGCGAGGTCGACGGCCTCTACCACCACCACTACGGGGTCGGCGACTACGACCCGTCCGTGCTGGAGGGGCCGGAGGAGACCCGCGACGAGCGCATCATCCAGGAGATGCACCGCCTGGAGACCGCGCAGGCCAACGTGCTGCTGGACTACCTGGGCCCGGTCGCGCCCGGCGACCGAATCATGGACACCGGCTCCGGCCGCGGCGGCACCAGCTTCATGGCCAACCAGCGCTTCGGCTGCCACGTGGACGGCATCAGCATCTCCGAGCAGCAGGTCGCCTTCGCCAACGCCCAGGCCGAGGAGCGGGGCGTGTCCGACCGCGTGCGCTTCCACTTCCGCAACATGCTCGACACCGGCTTCGAGACGGGCTCCCTGCGCGCCAGCTGGAACAACGAGTCCACCATGTACGTGGACCTGTTCGAGCTCTTCCGCGAGCACGCCCGCCTGCTGGAGTACGGCGGCCGCTACGTCACCATCACCGGCTGCTACAACGACGTCACCGGCGGCCGCTCCAAGGCGGTCAGCCGCATCGACGAGCACTACACCTGCAACATCCACCCCCGGAGCGAGTACTTCCGGGCGATGGCCGCCAACGGCCTCGTCCCCATGGAGGTCGTGGACCTCACCGCGGCCACGATCCCCTACTGGGAGCTGCGCGCGAAGTCCTCCGTGGCCACCGGCATCGAGGAGCCCTTCCTCACCGCCTACAAGGAGAACAGCTTCCACTACCTGCTCATCGCGGCCGACCGCGTCTGAACCTCCCGGAGGGGCGGCGCGGCCGGTGTCCGCGC
>NZ_QPFC01001341.1:0-3994 GCF_003427465.1 Nocardiopsis sp. TNDT3
CCCCCCGGACCGCCCCCGCGGCCGGGTCGGCCGCGGTTCCCCGCCCGAGCAGGAGCGAGGCCGGGCCCCTCGGGGCCCGGCCCCTCCCGTGTGCGGGCTACGCTGCTGGGCATGGCATCCTCACCGACAGGTCCGCGGCCGGGCGACGACACCCCGTGGGTGGACCGCTGCGACGACAGCGCCCGCTCCTGGGCGGACGAGGCGGTACGCAGGGTCGTCGCCGACGCCAACCGCTCGGCCGACACCCACCTGCACGTGTTCCCGCTCCCCCCGGAGTGGGGCATCGACCTGTACCTCAAGGACGAGTCCGTGCACCCCACGGGCAGCCTCAAGCACCGGCTGGCGCGCTCGCTGTTCCTGTACGGGCTGGCCAACGGGTGGATCCGGGAGGGCACCACCATCGTGGAGGCCAGCTCGGGGTCCACCGCGGTGTCGGAGGCCTACTTCGCCCAGCTGGTCGGCCTGGACTTCATCACGGTCATCCCGCGCAGGACCAGCCCGGAGAAGATCGCCCTGATCGAGCGCTACGGCGGCAGGTGCCACTTCGTGGACGCCCCGCCCGCGATGTACGCCGAGGCCGAGCGGCTGGCCGCCGAGACCGGCGGGCACTACATGGACCAGTTCACCTACGCCGAGCGGGCCACGGACTGGCGCGGCAACAACAACATCGCCGAGTCGATCTTCGAGCAGCTGGCCATGGAGCGCCACCCGTGCCCGGAGTGGATCGTGGTGGGCGCGGGCACCGGCGGCACCTCCGCCACCATCGGCCGCTACCTGCGCTACCGGCGCCTGGGCACCCGGCTGGCGGTGGTGGACCCGGAGAACTCGGCGTTCTTCCCCGGCTGGGTCACCGGCGCGTCCGACTACGCCACCGGGATGCCCTCCCGGATCGAGGGGATCGGCCGCCCCCGCATGGAGCCGAGCTTCGTGCCGTCGGTGATCGACCTGATGATGCCGGTGCCCGACGCCGCGAGCATCGCCGCGATGCGCCACCTGCACGACCGCACCGGACTCTCCGCCGGAGGCTCCACGGGCACCAACCTGTGGGGGGTGTGGCACCTGGTGGCCAGGATGCTCCGGGAGGGGCGCAGGGGCAGCGTGGTCACCCTGATCTGCGACGGCGGCGAACGCTACCAGCACAGCTACTACAACGACGCCTGGGTGGCGGAGCGGGGCCTGGATCCGGCGCCCTACCGCGCGACCATCGACCGGTTCCTCGCGGAGGGGGTCTGGGAGCCTCCCCAGACCCCCTGAGAAACCGGTCAGGTGTCGATGCGGGCCACGTCCAGCTCCTGGGCGCCCTGCTGGATGAAGCGGCGGCGCGGGGCGACCTCGTTGCCCATCAGCAGGTTGAACACGGACGAGGCCTCCTCGGCCTGCTCCACCCGGATCCGGCGCAACGTGCGGTAACGCGGGTCCATGGTGGTCTCGGCCAGCTGGTCGGCGTCCATCTCACCCAGGCCCTTGTAGCGCTGCACCGGCTCCTTCCAGGAGATCTTGCGCTTCTCCAGGTCCAGCAGCGTGCGCGAGAGCTCGGCGTCGGAGTAGGTGTAGACGTAGCGGTCCTCGGGCTTGCTGCCGCGCTTGCGCCGGGTGTTGGTCAGCTCGATGCGGTGCAGCGGCGGCACGGCCGCGTACACCCGCCCGGCCTCCAGCATCGGCCGCATGTAGCGGTAGATGAGCGTGAGCAGCAGGCAGCGGATGTGCGCGCCGTCCACGTCGGCGTCGGCCATGAGGATGATCCGGCCGTAGCGGGCCGCGTCGATGTCGAAGGTGCGCCCCGAACCGGCGCCGACCACCTGGAGGATGGCCGCGCACTCGGCGTTCTTGAGCATGTCGGCGACCGAGGACTTCTGCACGTTGAGGATCTTGCCCCGGATCGGCAGCAGCGCCTGGAACTCCGAGTCGCGGGCCAGCTTGGCGGTGCCCAGCGCCGAGTCCCCCTCGACGATGAACAGCTCGCTGTGCTCCAGGCCCTCGCTGCGGCAGTCCACCAGCTTGGCGGGCAGCGCCGAGTTCTCCAGGGCGGTCTTGCGCCGCTGGGTCTCGCGCTGCTGGCGCGCGGCCAGGCGGGCCTTGGCGGCGCCGACCACCTTCTCCAGGACGCTGCGCGCCCTGGCCTTCTCCACCTTCTTGGTGGAGGTCAGGAACTCGCGCAGCTCCTTGCCGACCACCTGGGAGACGATCCTGGTCGCCGCGGAGGTGCCGAGGATCTCCTTGGTCTGGCCCTCGAACTGGGGCTCGGGCAGGCGGACGGTGACGACCGCGGTGAGCCCCTCCTGGGTGTCGTCCTTGGTGACGGGGTCGTCGCTGTTCCTCAGCAGCTTGGTGGTGCGCAGCTGCTCGTTGATCACCCGCACCAGGGCCCGTTCGAAGCCGTTGATGTGGGTGCCGCCCTTGGGGGTGGCGATGACGTTGACGAAGGAGCGCACGGTGGTGTCGTAGCCCGTACCCCAGCGCAGGGCGACGTCCACGTCCAGGCGGCGCTCGACGTCGGCGGGCACCATGTGCCCCGCGTCGTCCAGGACCGGGACGGTCTCGGTGAAGTTGCCGCTGCCCTGGATGCGCAGCACGTCGCTGACCGGCTCGTCGGGGGCCAGGAAGGTGCAGAACTCGCCGATGCCGCCGTCGAAGCGGAACTCCTCCTCGTGGGCGGGCTCCCCCTCCACCCGCTCGTCGCGCACGGAGAGGGTCAGGCCCGGCACCAGGAACGCGGTCTGGCGGGCCCGGTCCAGCAGCGCCTCGCGGGCGATGTCGGCGTCCTTGAGGAAGATCTGCATGTCCGGCCAGAACCGGATGCGGGTGCCGGTGATCTTCTGGGCCACCTTGCGGACCTGCTCCAGGCCCGAGACCGGCGTGAACTCGGCGTCGGGGCCGGAACCGGCGAAGCGGCCGGGGATGCCCCGGCGGAAGCTGATCGCGTGGGTGCGGCCCTGGCGGTCGACCTCGACGTCCACGCGGGACGACAGGGCGTTGACCACCGAGGCGCCGACACCGTGCAGGCCGCCGGAGGCGGTGTAGGAGCCGGAGCCGAACTTGCCGCCCGCGTGGAGCTTGGTCATGACCAGTTCCACACCGGACAGGCCGGACTTGGGCTCGGCGTCCACGGGGATTCCGCGTCCGTCGTCACTCACCGACACCGACCCGTCGGAGTGCAGTGTGACGTCGATCCGGGTGCAGAAGCCGCCCAGGGCCTCGTCCACGGAGTTGTCGATGATCTCCCACATGCAGTGGGTGAGGCCGCGGCTGTCGGTGGACCCGATGTACATGCCCGGCCGTTTGCGCACCGCCTCAAGACCTTCGAGGACCGACAGGTGTCGGGCGGAGTAATCCTCGGGGTCGTGGACGACTGCGGTCAAGGCGGTCACTCGGACATCTCCTGCGTCTTCAGGGCCATCAGGGCGCTGTGCGGTGCGTGCCCTTTGTACCGCGCCGCACTGACGAATAGGGGGGCGGCGTGCCGGTCGCTTGCTACCACCGGGACTCGGCGGGAGGACGGGGGCCTGCCCCGCGCGAGACTACCACCTCCGGTGGATGCGACCTGGATGCTCCCCATTTCCTGGGATGCCGGGCCATGAGGCGGGTACAACAAGGACATGAGACGACATCCAGGCATCAACCAGGCAGATTCCGCTGTCGGCGTACACGGGACCAGGTTGGGAACGTCCTGGTCGGGTTAAATGTTGTCAGAGGTGACTAACGCCGAGTATTGAGGATGGCGAAGTGACTGGAACCCTTGCCCCCACCCAGCCGCTGACGGCTGCTGACCGTTGCGACCGCTGTGGTGCGCAGGCTTACGTCCGGGTGCTGCTGAACTCCGGCGGCGAGCTGCTGTTCTGCGCCCACCACATGCGCAAGCACGACGACTCTCTCCGCAAGATCGCCTCGGACATCCAGGACGAGACCGACAAGCTCACCGAGAGCAAGACGGACGAGCGTTAGCCACAGAGCACAACAGAACAGGCCTGAACACCGGCGGCGGCTCCCCTCAGGA
>NZ_QPFC01001342.1:0-2577 GCF_003427465.1 Nocardiopsis sp. TNDT3
TGGGGGGAGAGGTACGTGTCTGTGGAGCGGACGGCGGGGGTATGTCTACTCACGAGTACGTTACTTGCGAGTAAACACTCTACGCGTGCCGCCCCACCTCGCAAACCGACCGGTCGCTATGTGACGTGTGTCCAGGTGGGAGGGGGTGGAGTGCGGTCGGCTCAGCCGTTGAGCGCCCCCGGCGCGCGTCCGTTGCGCCGCTCGCCCGGCGCCCGGTCGAGAGCGGACGCGGCGTCGCCCGGGGCCGGGGGGTCCGGTGTGCGGGACGGGCCGCCCAGGATCTCGCGGGCCAGCCGCGCGATCGTGTCGGAGGCCTGCTGGATCGGACTGTCGCGCCGCCAGACCAGCAGGTGGCGCAGCTGTATGGGCTCGCCCTCCAGGGGGCGTACCACCACGTCCGGCCCGGTGTCGAAGTCCGGCTGGCACGGCGCGACCGCCCGGCGGTCGGCGATGAGGTCGCGGATCTCGGAGCGGTCGTAGAGCCGGTAGGGCACATCGGGGGTGAACCCGGCCCGCTGGCAGGCCAGGTAGAAGCACTCGGGCCAGCCGGTGCCGTCCGGCGGGGTCAGCGCCCACGGCGTCCCCGCCAGGTCGCCCAGCCTGACCAGCGGCCGCTTCGCCTGGGGGTGGTCGGCCCACAGCGCCACGTGCAGCGGCTCCACCGAGAGCATCGCCCAGGACAGGGGGCCGTCGGTGGACAGGTCGCGGTCCACGTAGTCGATCGTGGTCCCCAGGTCCAGGCGGCCCGCGCGCACCAGGTCGGTGACCAGCTTGGGCGAGTACTCCGTGCGCACGTGGACCGGCACGTTCGGGAAGACCTCGGGTATGCGGGCCGACAGCTCCAGCGTCAGCGGTCCGACCCCGCCCACGCGCAGGGTGGTGGGGGAGGCCCCGCGCGCGGTGATGTCGTGCAGCAGGTCGTCCATGGACAGCAGGACCGAGCGTGCGCGCACCAGCACGAACTCGCCCAGCTCGGTGGGGCGGACCCCCGAACGCCCGCGGTGGAACAGCGGTCCGCCGACCTCGCGCTCGATCCGCTGGAGTTGGGTGGTCAGCGCGGGCTGTGAGGTGGAGAGCGCGGCGGCCGCCTTGGTCACACTGCCGGTGTCGGCCAGGAGGCAGATGGTGCGCAGGTGGCGGAGTTCGAGGTCCATGCGTGGAATCTAGGACGAGGAGGGGGCTCGTGTACAGACGTGCTGTCGTCGCGGGCGCGGCGGGCCGCCCCGTCTAACGCGACGGCCGCCGGAGCGGTGCGGCGTCCAAGGGACCGGAGCGCCCGGCCCCGTCGGCTTGTGGAGCGGGGGTGCCGTACGTCACCATATAGTTGGACGTCCTACTAGGTGTCCACATGTCGGACAGGCGCGGGAGAGGTTCATGACGGTCGCACGTACTCTGCACACCCCCGAGGCGGAGCAACTCCTGGAACTGACCCGGGAGATCGTGGACAAGGAGCTGACCCCGCGGGCCGCCGGGGACGAGGAGGGCGGCCTGTTCCCGCGCGAGGTCTTCCGCGTGCTCGGCGGCGCCGGGCTGCTCGGCCTGCCCTACCCCGGCCGGTACGGCGGCGGGGACCAGCCCTACGAGGTCTACCTCCAGGTGGTGGAGGAGCTGGCACGGGGCTGGCTCGCGGTCGGCCTGGGCGTGAGCGTCCACACCCTGTCCTGCTACCCCCTCGCCACCTTCGGCTCCGACGCGCAGAGGGAGGCCCACCTGCCCGGCATGCTCGGCGGCGGACTCCTGGGCGCCTACTGCCTGTCCGAGGCCGCCTCGGGCTCGGACGCCTCCGCCCTGATCACCCGGGCCGAGGCCGACGGTGACGGCTACCGCGTCAACGGCGCCAAGGCCTGGATCACCCACGGCGGCCAGGCCGACTACTACACGCTCTTCGCCCGCACCGGCGCCCCGGACTCCGGCGCCCGCGGCATCAGCTGCTTCCACGTCCCCGCGGACACCCCCGGCCTGGGATCGGCGGCTCCCGAGCGCAAGATGGGCATGAACTCCTCGATCACCGCCGGTGTCCTCCTCGACGACGTCCGCCTCGGCGCCGACGCCCTGGTGGGCGAGCGGGACAGGGGCTTCGGCATCGCCCTGTCCGCCCTGGACTCCGGACGCCTGGGCATCGCCGCCTGCGCGGTCGGCCTCGCCCAGGCCGCCCTCGACGCCGCCGTGGACTACTCCCGCGAACGCCACCAGTTCGGCACCGCCATCGGCGACTTCCAGGGCGTGGGCTTCATGCTCGCCGACATGGCCACCCAGGTCGCGGCCTCCCGCGAGCTCTACCTGTCGGCCGCGCGCCTGCGCGACGCCGGGCTCCCCTTCGGCAAGCAGGCCGCGATGGCCAAGCTCCTGGCCACCGACACCGCCATGAGGGTCACCACCGACGCCGTGCAGGTCTTCGGCGGCTACGGCTACACCCGCGACTTCCCCGTCGAGCGCTACATGCGCGAGGCCAAGGTGCTCCAGATCGTGGAGGGCACCAACCAGGTGCAGCGCATGGTCATCAGCCGCCACCTGGCCAGGGAGGGAGCCTGACCACCTCCCCCGGGGAGGGCCCGCGCCGCCGCCAGGCCCGCGAGA
>NZ_QPFC01001343.1:0-1350 GCF_003427465.1 Nocardiopsis sp. TNDT3
GCGCGGGCCGATGACCCCCGGCCCGCGCGGCGGGGCGTTCGGTACACGGCTCCGGCACGCGGCGGGGCGGGCGGAGGCCACCGCGGTACATGCCGTCGCCCCGCTGTCCCGCAGCCCTACGGCCGCGCCCCGGCGCTGGGCCGTCCCACCTCTGGGCCGCCCTCCCGCCGCGCCTGGCGGGGTCTCTCCCTTCCGTGGGGGAGCGCCTTCCCCCGGGGCGCGCGCGTCTTCGGTGCCGGGGGCTTTCCCTTTCGTGGGTAATACCGCCCGTAAGGGGAGAATTCGGTCATTCGGTTGGGGACGTGCGCACACGGTGTGGATAGCATCGGTGCGAGCAGTTTCCCCGATCACGGCGGTATTCCGGCTCCGTGAGCACCGGGGGCTGCGTTCCGTGACGTCCGCCCCCGTCTATCGAGGTAGATGCCCAGATGACCGACGATGCGTCCACTCCCGCCTCCGCCGAACGCCCGCCGCAGATCGACACCACCCGGACCCACTCGGCCCGGATCTGGAACTACTGGATGGGCGGCAAGGACCACTACCCGATCGACCGGGAGGCGGGCGACGCGGTCGCCGCGGGCTTCCCCGAGATCGTGGACCTGGCCCGCACCAGCCGGGAGTTCCTGATCCGCGTCGTGACCCACCTGGCGGGCGAGGCGGGCGTCCGCCAGTTCCTCGACATCGGCACCGGCATGCCCACCGCCAACAACACCCACGAGGTCGCCCAGTCGATCGCCCCGGAGGCCCGCGTGGTCTACGTGGACAACGACCCCCTCGTGCTCGCGCACGCCCGCGCGCTGCTGGTCGGCACCCCCGAGGGGGTCACCGACTACATCGACGCCGACCTGCGCGACCCCGACGCGATCCTGGAACGGGCCGCCCGGACCCTGGACTTCGACCAGCCCATCGCGCTCATGCTCATGGGCGTCCTGGGCCACGTGCCCGACGACGAGGTCCTGCCCGTCGTGCGCCGCCTGGTGGACGCGCTGCCCTCGGGCAGCTACCTGGCCAGCTACGACGGCACCAACACCAGCGAGGCCTACAACGAGGCCATCGAGGTGGGCAACAAGCAGGGCGCCGTCCCCTACCTCCTGCGCAGCCCGGAGGAGGTCGCCGCCCGCTTCGAGGGCCTGGAGCTCCTGGAGCCGGGTGTGGTGCCCTGCCCCCTGTGGCGCCCCGCCCCCATCGAGGTCGGCTCCCGGCGCGGCATGGACCAGTACGGCGGCGTGGCTCGCAAGCCCTGACACCGCACGGACGCCCGACGCCGCCCGTGGACCCCCGCGCCACGTGCGTGCCCGCCGCCGGTACCGGGTGGCGGAGGCGGCCGGGGCGGGCGGCCCCGCGCGGAAG
>NZ_QPFC01001344.1:0-5341 GCF_003427465.1 Nocardiopsis sp. TNDT3
GTGTTCGGGGCGGCCGTGCCCCCCGCGACACGTCCCCCCGCGAACCGTGCCGGTGACGGCCCGGAGCCGACGCCGGTGTCCTCCCCGAAGCCGGCAAACGGTCGTCCCCCGGGTCCGATGCCCCCGACCGGTACCCGAACCGGGCTCACGGGCGGGGTCCGTGAACCCCCGGACCGGTCACGCGTTCCGTTCCGCCACCGGGTTCGGGGCCGGCCCCACGGGGGTCGTCTCCGGTCCCGTACGTCGGGTGCGCAGCCACACCACGGCCGTGATCGCGATGAGCAGGACGCAGGGCACGAGCATGACGGGCGACCCGGCGCCCACCGACCGGTCCATCCCCTCCATGAGGTCGGCGTGCGTGACGATGGTGATGAGGAAGGCGAGCGTGTTGTTGACCGCGTGAATGACCACGGCGATCTCCAGACCACCCGTGCGCCACGTGATGAGGGCGAGGGTGACGCCCATCGTGAAGTAGTACAGGTTGAGCCACGGGTCGAACGCCAGGTGCGCCGCCATGAACAGCAGGCTCGACACGAACACGCCGAGGACGAGGCTGGTGCGCGCGCCACGGCCCCAGCTCGCGGCGACACGGAAGGCGAGCCCGCGGAAACCGTACTCCTCACCGGCCGACTGCAACGGTGCCAGCAGCACGGTGACGGCGAACATGGCGATGAGGTCGGCGAACAGCCAGGAGGTTTCGGGATAGGGCGTGAAGACGGAGAAGACGGCCAGGTAGACCGTCCAGACGGGCAGGACCACCAGGAGGGACCGCCCGAACACGTCGGCTCGGAAGAGCGACCGGACCGAATGCAGCGAGGCGCCCCTCACGCCGTAGAGCCACCGTTGGATGAGCATGCTCCACGGCAGCAGCAGGGCGAGCCCGAGCAGGGTGGAGGCCTGGGTGACGGGCGTGAACTCGTCCCCGCCCAGCATCACGCTGGAGCGGCCGAGCGCCAGGTCGGCGAACGCGCCGAGGAACCCGGCGGCGAAGGAGAAGACCAGCATCCCGCCCATGAAGAGGACGAGAGCGGCGATGCCGCGCCAGACGCGGCGCTTCTCGTGGGCGAGGACACGGTGATAGGGCACGCCCGGCGGGACCGGACGGGGGCCGCGCCGCCGCCTGGTCTCGGCTGAGGGGTGTTCGGGGCCCGCACCCGGGGCCGGGGGAGCCGTCCGGAGCGGTTGCGCGGGGGGATGTTCGTCGTCGCGGTTCATGTTCTGAACCTAGTTTCGGCGGATGGCGCACAGTAGTACCGCTGATCATCTGGTTTTTCCGCGTTTCACACCGATCGTCGCATGACGGTTGTCATGCGGGCGTGTCCGGAGGGGCCGCGGGTCGGCGCCCCGCGCCGGTGCCGGAGGACCGGGTGCGCGGGGTGCGCGGTGCCTCCGGGCCCGTGACGGAAGAAGGCGTCCCCCGCACGCCGACCGGTGCGCGCGGGCGGGCGTTCCCCGTGCCGGAGCGGTTCTCGTGTCCCCGGACCCCGCGCGGGCCGCGCGGGTAGCGGCCGCGTCCTCGAAAAGTCGTTGGAAACCCTTGTAAGTGCTAGGAAGCCCTGGTAATCGCACTGGTCGGGGATCGGGGATCATGGGGCCCGCAGCTGAAAAGGTGACGCTGAGGGCTTGCGCTCTCCATGGTGAGTTCTGTCACGATATGGAGAGGGCTGTCCAACTCCCGCCCACCACCCCGGGTGGGACGAGGACCGTGATTCGGCCGATCAGCGTTCACCCACGCGAATTCGGCCCCGAGAACCCGAGGGAGCAACGTGTCGGACACGACCGTGCACGAGGAACCGGAGCTGATCCAGCTCCTGACACCGGAAGGGGAGTTGACGGGGCACCCCGACTACCCCCTGGACATCAGCGCCGAGGAGATCCGCGCCCTGTACCGCGACCTGGTCCTGGTACGCAGGTTCGACAGCGAGGCGGTCTCCCTCCAGCGCCAGGGCGAGCTGGGCCTGTGGGCCTCGCTGCTGGGCCAGGAGGCCGCGCAGATCGGCTCCGCACGCGCGCTGGGCGCGAAGGACATGGCCTTCCCCTCCTACCGCGAGCACGGCGTCGCGTGGTGCCGGGGCATCGAGCCCCGTGAACTGCTCGGCATGTTCCGCGGCGTCACCAACGGGGGCTGGGACCCCCACGAGCACGGCTTCCACCTGTACACGATCGTCATCGGCAGCCAGACCCTGCACGCCACCGGCTACGCCATGGGCGTCCAGCGCGACGGCGCCGTCGGCGAGGACGGCACCGCCGTCATCTCCTACTTCGGCGACGGGGCCACCAGCCAGGGCGACACCAACGAGGCGTTCAACTTCGCCTCGGTCAACAACGCCCCGGTGGTCTTCTTCTGCCAGAACAACCAGTGGGCGATCTCCGAACCGCTGGAGCGCCAGGCCCGCGTGCCCATCTACCGGCGCGCCGCCGGGTTCGGCTTCCCCGGCCTGCGCGTGGACGGCAACGACGTCCTGGCCTGCCTGGCCGTGACCCGGGTCGCGCTGTCCAACGCCCGCGAGGGCAACGGCCCCACGCTCGTGGAGGCGTTCACCTACCGGATGGGCGCCCACACCACCAACGACGACCCCACCCGCTACCGCGCGTCGGCCGAGCTCGACGAGTGGAAGGCCAAGGACCCGATCCTGCGGGTCCGCCGCTACCTGGAGCGGGGCGGCCACGCCGACGAGGAGTTCTTCGCGTCCGTGGACGCCGAGGCGGACCGGCTGGGCGAGCAGGTGCGCACCGAGTGCCGTTCCCTGCCCGACCCCGAGCCCCTCGACATCTTCCACGAGGTCTACGCCGAGCCCAACGTCCACATCGACCAGCAGCGGTCCGAGTTCGCCGACTACCTGGCCTCCTTCGAGGGCGCGGGCGCGGAAGGGGGCCGTTAGGCCATGGGAACCAACCTCACCATCGGCAAGGCCATCAACGCCGGCCTGCGCGCCGCCATGGAGCACGACCCCAAGGTCCTGGTCATGGGCGAGGACGTCGGCAGGCTCGGCGGCGTCTTCCGGGTCACCGACGGCCTGTACAAGGACTTCGGCGCCGACCGGGTCATCGACACCCCCCTCGCCGAGTCCGGCATCGTCGGCACCGCGATCGGCATGGCCATGCGCGGCTACCGCCCCGTGGTGGAGATCCAGTTCGACGGCTTCTTCTTCCCGGCCGCGAACCAGACCTTCACCCAGCTGGCCAAGATGCGGCGCCGCTCGGCGGGCACGCTCAGCATGCCCGTGGTCATGCGCATCCCCTACGGCGGCGGTATCGGCGCGGTCGAGCACCACAGCGAGTCCCCGGAGGCCTACTTCACCCACACCGCCGGGCTGCGCGTGGTGTCGGTGGCCAACCCCGAGGACGCCTACTGGATGATCCAGCAGGCCGTGCGCTCCGACGACCCGGTGATCTTCCTGGAGCCCAAGCGGCGCTACTACGAGAAGGCCGAGGTCGACACCGAGGCGTCCATCGCCGAGGCCGCCCCGATGGGCGCCGCGCGCGTGGTCCGTCCCGGCACGGACGTGACCCTCCTGGCGTACGGGCCCATGGTCAAGACGGCGCTCCAGGCCGCCGAGGCCGACACCGACCACTCCGTCGAGGTCGTCGACCTGCGTTCGCTGTCCCCCGTGGACTACCCGACCCTGTTCGCCTCGGTGAAGAGGACGGGGCGCCTGGTCGTCGCCCACGAGGCCCCCCTCTCCGGCGGCCCCGGCGCGGAGATCGCCGCCCGGGTCACCGAGGAGTGCTTCTACCACCTGGAGTCGCCGGTCATCCGCGTGGCCGCGTTCGACACCCCCTACCCGCAGTCCCGGCTGGAGGAGCACTACCTGCCGGACCTGGACCGGGTTCTGGACGGTGTCGACCGGGCGTTCGCGTACTAGGGATCGGGGAAACCGAAGGACATGGCGATTTCCAAGAACGAACCCGCCGTCGGCGGAGTGCAGTCGTTCAAGCTGCCCGACGTCGGGGAGGGCCTGGTCGAGGCCGAACTCCTCTCCTGGTACGTCAAGCCGGGTGACGAGGTCAAGGTCAACCAGATGATCTGCGAGATCGAGACCGCCAAGGCGGTCGTCGAACTCCCCAGCCCGTTCGCGGGGACGGTGCGCGAGCTGCTGGCCGAGGAGGGCCAGACCGTGGAGGTCGGCGCGGTGATCATCACCGTGGACGACGGCTCCGGCGGTTCCGCCCCGGAGGCCGCCCCGTCGGCGGACTCCGAGGAGCGGGAGAAGCCGCTGGTCGGCTACGGCGAGAAGGCGGCCTCCACCCAGCGCCGCCCGCGCCGCCGCCCTGGCCCCTCGGCCCCGGTGTCGCCGCCCGTGCCGCGAGTCAGCGAGCCCGCGCCCGCCGGCACGCCCGCGGTGCGGGAGACGCGGGCGGCCCCCGCTCCCGCCCCGGTGCGGGCGCCGGGCCGCCCGCTCGCCAAGCCGCCGGTGCGCAAGCTGGCCAAGGACCTCGGCGTGGACCTGGCGTCGGTCACCCCCACGGGGGAGAACGGCGTCGTCACCCGCGAGGACGTGCGGGCCGCGGTCGGTCGGGCTCCGGGGGGTCCGGAGGCCGCGGCGGTCGCGGGGATCGCGGAGGCCGCCCCCGCGGCGGCCGTGGACCGCACCGCGCGCGAGCGGCGCGTGCCCGTCAAGGGCGTGCGCAAGCACACGGCCGCGGCGATGGTCGACAGCGCGTTCACCGCTCCGCACGTCACCGAGTTCCTCCAGGTGGACGTCACCAGGACGATGAAGGCGGTCGCGCGCCTGCGCGAGCGGCCCGACTTCGCCGACGTGCGGGTGTCCCCGCTGCTGCTGGTCGCCAAGGCCCTGCTCATGGCGGTCCGGCGGCACCCGGAGGTCAACGCCTCCTGGGACGGGGAGAACCAGGAGATCGTGGTCAAGGACTACGTGAACCTGGGGATCGCGGCGGCCACCGAGCGCGGCCTGGTGGTGCCCAACATCAAGGACGCCGACGCCATGACCCTGCCGGAGCTGGCGGCGGGGCTGAAGCGGCTGACCGAGACCGCCCGGGCGGGCAAGACCAGCCCGGCGGACATGTCCGGCGGCACCATCACCATCACCAACGTCGGCGTGTTCGGCGTGGACGCGGGCACCCCGATCCTCAACCCGGGCGAGGCGGCCATCCTCGCCTTCGGGCAGATCCGGGACATGCCCTGGGTGCACAAGGGCAAGCTCAAGGTCCGCAAGGTGACGACCCTGTCGCTGTCCTTCGACCACCGCCTGGTCGACGGGGAGCTGGGCTCCAAGGTGCTGCGCGACATCGGCACGGCGCTGGAGGACCCGGAGCTGACCGCCCTGGCCTGGGGCTAGGGGCTTTCGGAGAGCGGGCCAGGGGGCCGGTGCGCGTACGA
>NZ_QPFC01001345.1:0-2793 GCF_003427465.1 Nocardiopsis sp. TNDT3
GGTTCGGGCAGCGGGGGCTCGGCGACCCCGGTCACGGCCCGGGTGCGGGGCGCGGGCGCGACGGGCATCCTGGCGCCGTCGGGCAGGATCGCGGTGTGGGCGACCTCGGAGGCGGGCACGAGCGCGTGCGTGGCGGCGACCCCGTCGGGTCGGGCCTCGCGCGGCGGCGCGGTGAGGTGGAATCCGGCGTAGCTGCCCAGGGCCAGTTCCACGGCGGCCGCCCCGAAGGAGCGGCCCACGACCGCGGGGTCGTGGTCGCGGGCGACCACGCGCAGGCGTGCGGTGGCCGCGTCCTGGGTGTCGCCGTGGGGGTCCTGGGCTGGCACGAGGGTGAAGCGCAGGTCGTCGGGCGCGCGGTCGGCGAGGGCTGCGCGCATCTGGCGTTCGGCCTGTGCGGCCTTGGCCCCGGCGTCCAGGCCGGTGACCAGGAACTCGACCTCGTTGCGAAAGCCCGTGAGGCTGGTCAGTCCGACCTTGAGGTCGGGGGGAGGTTCCTCGCCGCGGGTTCCGCTGAGCAGGACGCGGTCGGGCCCCTGCCGGGTGAGGCGCACGGTGTCCAGGCGGGCGGTGACGTCGGGGCCGGGGTAGCGGGCTCCGGCGACCTCGTAGACGAGCTGGGCGGTGACGGTCCCGGTGGTGACGGCGCCGCCGGTGCCGGGGTGCTTGGTGATGACCGCGCTGCCGTCGGCGTGGATCTCGGCGAGGGGGAAGCCGGGCCGGTCCAGGTCGCGGCCCTCACGCAGGAGTTCGGCGGCCAGGGCGTAGTTGCCGCCGGTGGCCTGGGTCCCGCACTCGATGACGTGCCCGGCGACGGTGGCCCCGGCCAGGGCGTCCAGGTCCCCGGGGGTCCAGCCGAAGTGGGCGGCGGCCGGGCCCACGGCCAGGGAGGCGTCGGTGACGCGGCCGGTGACGACGATGTCGGCGCCCGCCTCCAGGCAGGCGGCGATGCCGAAGGCGCCCAGGTAGGCGTTGGCGGTCAGGGGGGTGCCCAGGTCGAGTTCCTCGGCGCGGTCGATGAGGTCGTCGCCGGTGACGCAGGCGATGCGGGGTTCGAGGCCGAGCCCGTCGGCGAGTTCGGTGAGCCGGTCGGCGAGGCCGCGCGGGTTGAGGCCGCCCGCGTTGGTGACCACCCTGGTGCCGCGTTCCATGACCAGCGCCAGGGTCTCGCGCATCTGGCTCAGGAAGGTCCGGGCGTAGCCGCGGCCGGGGTCGCCGAGCTGGTCGCGGCCGAGGATGGCCATGGTGAGCTCGGCCAGGTAGTCGCCGGTGAGGACGTCCACGCGCCCCTCGGTGAGCATCTCGTGGACGGCGGCGAAGCGGTCCCCGTAGAAACCGGAGGCGTTCGCGACCAGCAGCGGGGGCGCCGGGGTGGCAGCAGCGGTCATGGACACGAGGGTGACACCGATCACACGGAAAAACAAGCACGTGTGCTTGTTTTTCCGTACGGGACGGACGGGTCCGAGCGGACACGGTGAGGTGGGCGCGGTATGGCCGGAACCGGCCACGGAGCGTGCGTTACTCCCCCTCGGAGCGGGGGGAGGCGCGCGGTAGTTTGGCGCCGTGAACACCTCGCGAGAAGACACCAACCCCGCCGACGACGCCGCCTCCCCCGAGGGGACGGCGGAGGCGGCGGAGACGACGGAGGCGGCGGAGACCCCGGAGCCCGGGAGCACCGGTGCCGCCGGGAGCGCCGGTGCCGCCGGGAGCGCCGGAACGCGCGGGGAGGCCGGGACCCCGGGGGCGCGTCAGGAGGCCGACGCCAGCGGCGCCTTCATCGCGGGCGCGCCGGCCCGCTCCCCCAGCGGCCTATTCGCCGCCGAGACCTTCAGCGTCATCGCCCTGATGCTGTTCGTCCTCACCGCGCTGAACACCCGGCTCTTCGAACTCTTCGGCTTCTTCTTCGTGGGCCGGGTCCCCACCGACACCAGCGCCGGGGAGGCGAGCGCGCTCGCGGCCGAGGTGATGGTCGCGGGCGGGCTGAGCGCGCTGACCGTGCTCGCCGGGGCCCTGTCGCTGCTGCGGGGCGGCGCGGCCACGCGGGCGTGGAGCCGCTGGGGCGCCGCCGCGGCCGTGATCGTGGGCACGCTGCTGGTCGTGGTCTCGGTGCTGACCTTCGTCACCCTGCCGTCCGGGTCCTGAACAGGGGTTTCGTAGAAACTCCCTTGGTACTTCGGCGGGTAGGTTGACCGCGTGAGTACATCAGCGGAAGGCAACGACCCGACCGATCCCACCCGGGGGCCCGCACGGGACCCCGGCCGCGAGCCGGAGCCCGGGGCCGACCCGGCCACCGGGACCGGGGTGCCCGCGCAGGAGCCCGCCATGGTGGAGGAGCCCCTGCTGGAACCGGACTCCGGGGTGGCCGCCCCGGAGCGCACCGATCGGCCCAGCGGTGCTCTGGGCGCGGAGACCTTCGCCCTGACCGCGCTGTTCCTGCTCGCCGTGACGGTGCTGTCGAGCCAACTGGTCCAGCTCTTCACCACGGTGGTGCTCATCGGCGACCAGCCGGTGCCCGTGGACCAGGTGTCGCAGTTCTCCGTGCAACTGCTCATCGGCGGCGGCCTGGCCGCGCTGACGGCGATCCTGGCGGGGCTCGCGCTGGCCCTGGCGGGTTTCCGGACCCGGCCCTGGGCGCGGTGGCTGGCCGCCTCCGTGCTGATCGTGAGCCTGCTGCTGGTGCTGCTGGCGGTCGTGGCCTACGTCATGATGCCCGCGGGCAGCGCGCCCCAGCCCATGCCGATGCCGAACTGATCCGCGCGGGGCAGGGGGAGCCCCGTCCAGCCGCGGGGGGGGGGG
>NZ_QPFC01000157.1:0-14705 GCF_003427465.1 Nocardiopsis sp. TNDT3
GCAGCGACGCCATGACGGCGGCCGCCGCCAGCTGCGCCACGAACAGTCCCTCGCTCGTGATGAAGCCGGTGAGGAACACCGGGACGGTCGCGGCCCGGGCGGCGGTCAGGTTGACGGCGAAGAAGAACTCGTTCCAGGCGAAGATCATGCAGATCAGCGCGGTCGCCGCGATGCCCGGGGCCATCACCGGCATCATCACCGACCACAGCACGCGCGCCAGCCCGGCTCCCTCCACCCGGGCCGCCTCCACGATCGCCTTGGGCACCTCCAGGAAGAACGACCGCAGCATCCACACCGCGATGGGCAGGTTCATCGCCGTGTACAGCACCACCAGGGTCCACACGTTGTCCAGCATGGACAGGTGCGCGGCGGCGACGTAGATCGGCACCACGACCGCCACCACCGGCAGCATCTTCGTCGAGATGAAGAAGAACAGCACGTCCTGGGTCCGCTTGACCGGGGCCACCGACAGCGCGTAGGCGGCGGGCAGCCCGAGCAGCAGCACCAGGAGCGTGGACGCCAGGGTGGCGATCGCCGAGTTGCCCAGGTACGGCACGAAGTCCGCGCCCAGGACGGTGGTGAACCGGTCCAGGGTCGGCTGGAAGAAGAGCGTCGGCGGGTCGGTCGCGGCCTGGTTCTCCTCCTTGAACGCGGTCAGCACCAGCCACAGCACCGGGAACACGAACACCAGTCCCACGGCCCACGTGAACACGGTCAGGGCGGCGCTCCCCAGCCGGGCCCGGGAGCGGCCGGCCGCGCGCGGCGCGCGTGCGGCGACGGCGCCGCCCGCGGGTCGTTCGGGGGCTCGGGCGGTCACGATGTCGCCTCCTGTGCGTTCATGAACGTGCGGAAGATCAGCCGCAGGGCCAGCGTCGCCACGATGATGGTGCCGACCACCACCACGACGCCCATGGCCGCGGACTGGCCGATGTCGAACCCGAGGAAGGTCCGCTGGTAGACGTAGAAGGGCAGGTTGGAGCTGGCGGTGCCCGGCCCGCCCTGGGTCATCATGTAGATCGTGTCGAAGGTGTTGACCACGTAGACCGACCCCAGCAGCACGCCCAGCTCGATGTAGCGGCGCAGGTGCGGCAGGGTGATCCAGGCGAACGTCTGCCACCGGGACGCGCCGTCGACCTGGCCCGCCTCCAGTACGTCGGAGCCCTGGCTCTGGAGTCCCGCCAGCACCAGCAGCATCATGAACGGCGTCCACTGCCAGACCAGCGCGGCCACCACGGAGAACACGGGCGCCTGGGAGACCCAGTCGAACGACTCGACCCCGAACGGCGACAGCACGAAGTTCACCAGGCCGAACACCGGCTCCAGCATGATGTGCTTCCACAGCAGCGCCGTGGCCACGGGCAGGATCAGGAACGGGGTGATGACGAGCGTGCGCACCACGCCTCGCCCTCTGAACTTCCGGTCCAGCAGCAGCGCGAGCCCGATGCCCAGCAGCATCGCCACCACCACGCAGGAGGCGGTGATCAGCACCGTGTTCGCCGCCGCGCCCAGGAACTGCCGGTCGGTGAAGACCGCCGCGTAGTTGGCCAGGCCCACCCACGCCTGGGAGTCGGGCCGCAGCAGGTTCCACGAGCGCAGCGAGTACACGACCGTCGCCAGGAACGGCAGCTGCGTGACGACCAGCATGAACACCAGGGCGGGCAGGAGCGGGGCCCGGCGGGCCCATCCGCCCCCGCCGCGGCTCCGCCTCGGCCGCTCGGGCGGCGTCGCCGCCGCGGGCGCCTCGCGCGCGGGCGCGGTCACAGCGCTCATCGGTCGTCCTCCCTGTAGGTCCCACCGACGACCTCGGCGTACTCCTGGCTCTGTTCGAGCGCCTGCTCGACGGTGATCTGCCCGGCTATGGCCGCGCTCAGCTGCTGGCTGACCCGGGTGCCCAGGTCCTGGAACTCGGGGATGGCGAGGAAGCCGATGCCCTCGTAGGGGACCGGGCGCGTGCCCGGGTCCTCGGGGTCCGCCTCCTGGATGCCCTGGAGCATGGGCTCGGCGTAGGCCCGGGCGGCCTCCCGGTACTCGGGGACCTCGAACGTGGAGAGCCGGTTGCCGGGCGGCACCCGCTGCCAGCCGTACTCCTCGGCGACGGTGCGCACGTAGTCCTTGTCGGTCATCCACTCCAGGAACGCCCACGCCTCCTCCTTGTGCTCGGAGGTGGAGGGGACGCCCAGCGCCCAGGTGTAGAGCCAGCCGCCGTAGTCGGTCTCGGCCACCGGCGCCGCGGCGTAGCCGTTGAGCCCGGCCACGGTCGCCGAGTCCGGGTCCTCGATGGTGCTGACCATGGAGGTGGAGTCGTAGAACATGGCCGCCCGGCCCTGGGAGTAGCGGTTCAGGCAGTCCCCGAACCCGCTGTTGGCCGCGCCCGGCTGGCCGTGCTCACGCGCCAGGCCCACGTAGAACTCGGCCGCGCGCCGGAACTCGGGGGAGTCGATCTCGGCGTTCCAGTCCTCGTCGTACCAGCGCCCGCCGAAGGTGTTCAGGACGCTGTTGAAGGGGCTCAGCACCTCGCCCCAGCCCGCGAGGCCGCGCAGGCAGATCCCCGAGACCCCCGGCTCCACGCCGTCGAGCTCGGCGGCCAGGTCCGCCACCTCCTCCCAGGTGGGGTCGGGCGGCATCTCCACCCCGGCCTGCTCGAACAGGTCCTTGCGGTAGGCGAGGAAGGAGGACTCGCCGTAGAAGGGCACCGAGTACATGTCGCCCTCGTGGGACAGGTCCTCCCTGATGGAGGGGATGAAGTCCTCGTGGTCGTAGCCCCCGGCGGCGTCGATGGAGGGTTGCAGGTTCTCCAGCCAGCCGTACTCGGCCCACTGGCGGGTCTCGTAGTTGCTGATCATGACGACGTCGAACTCGCCCCCGCCGGTGGCCACGGAGGTGGTGATCTTGGCGCGGGCCTCGTTCTCGGGCAGGGACACGAAGTCGAGCGCGATGCCGGGGTGCTCCGCGCGGAACCGCGACTCCAGGGAGATCGCGTCCTGCATCTGCGGGTTGGACACGATCGCGACGGTCAGCCGGACGGCGCCGTCCTCGGAGGGGAGGGCGCCCGTCCCGGCGCACCCGGTGAGCAGCAGTCCGCAGGCGGCGACAGCGGTCGCCCGGACGGCGTAGGTGGTGTGCACTTGGCTGCCTTCCCGGGTCAGGCGGTCTCGTCGGGGACGACCTGGACCTTCACCCCGGTGCCCGCGCGCATCATGGCCAGCGCCTCGGGGAACTTCTCCAGGGGCAGGGCGTCGGTGAGCAGCGGCGCCGTGCGCACCGCGCCGCTGCTGATGAGGTCCACGGCCGCCCCGTAGCTGTTGAGCACGGCCATGGAGCCCACGACGGTGATCTCGTCGTTGTAGATCCGAAACGGCGACAGCGCCACGCGGGCCGCCTCGTCGGCGACCCCGAAGACCAGCAGGCGCCCTCCCCGCCGCAGCGAGTCGAAGGCCGCCTCGATGGCGGAGGGCGCGCCCGTGACGTCCACCGCGGCGTCGAAGCGCTCGTCGCCCAGCTCGGACGCGTCCGTCGCGGTCGCGGCGGCGCCGAGGTCGGTCGCGATGGCCAGGCGGCGGGTGTTGCGGTCCACCACCGTCACGCGGGCGCCGGAGTTCTGCAACAGCTGCTGGAGGAGCAGGCCCATGGTCCCGGCGCCCACCACCAGGAAGCGCTCGCCGGTCTCCACCCCGATGCGTCGGACACCGTGGACGGCGCACGAGAGCGGCTCGACCAGGGCGCCCTCGCGCATGCTCACCGAGTCGGGCAGGCGGTAGCAGTTGGCGGCGGGGACGGCCACGTACTCGGCGAACGCGCCGTCCACGGTGTCGCCGATCGCGCCCCAGTTGGCGCACAGGTTGCCCCGTCCGGCGCGGCAGTACTCGCAGTGCCCGCAGAACAGGGAGGGGTCCACGGCCACCCGGTCGCCGGGGCGCAGGTCCCCCGGGGCGTTCTCGCCGATGGCCGTGACCGTTCCGGCGAACTCGTGCCCGGGCACCAGCGGGTAGGGGCTGGGCGGGAACTCCCCGTCGGCGATGTGCAGGTCCGTCCCGCAGATCCCGCAGGCGCCGACCCGGACCACCACGCCGTCGGCGGCGGGGTGCGGGTCGGGGCGGTCCCCCACGGTGACGGAGCCCGGTTCGGTGATGATGGCGGCACGCACGGTTGGGAACCTCCCGTTGAACGCTCATGTGAGCGATGTGAGTCACATATGTTTCGAACATTGAACGCCCATCGGAAACGCGCTGTCAATGGATCCGGCACATTCGAGTACACTTCTGCACGTATGAGCGATCAGCGTGGTGAGGTTCAGGAGACGGCCCCCAGCGGCCCCGCGGAGATGGTGCGGCTCGCCGCCATCGCCCGCAGGTTCTACCTGGACGGGCGGTCCAAGGTGGAGATCGCCGAGGAGTTCGGCCTGAGCAGGTTCAAGGTCGCCCGTGACCTGGAGACCGCCCGCAGCAGCGGGATCGTGCGCATCGACATCCGCCTGCCCGCCCGGCTGGACGGGGAGCTGTCCGAGCGCATGCGCGCGGCCTTCGGCCTGCGCCGGGCGATCGTCGTGGACGCCCTGGACGACCCGCGGGACACGCGCCGGGCGCTGGGGTCGGTGGCGGCGCGGCTGCTGTCGGAGATCGTGCGGCCCGACGAGGTACTGGGGCTGGCCTGGAGCAGGTCGCTCCAGCTGATGGGCCTGGACATGGTGGACCTGCCGCGCTGCACGGTGGTGCAGCTCAACGGCGTGCTGTCCGAGCAGGCGGAGGGCGGCGGATCGGTCGAGACGGTGCGCCGGGCGGCCGCGCTCTCGGGCGGACCGGCGTACCCGATCTACGCGCCGCTCATCCTGCCGGACGCCGCCACGGCGGCGACGCTGCGCGCCGACCCGGGCATCGCCTCGGCGTTCGCGCACTTCGACCGACTCACGACGGCCGTGGTGGCCATCGGGGGCTGGGACGAGCGCAACTCGACCGTCTTCCAGGCGCTGGACCCGGACTCGCGGGCCAGGTACACCGCGCTGGGCGTGTGCGCGGAGATGTCCGCCCAGCTGTTCGACGCCGACGGCCAGCAGGTGCACTCCGACCTTGACGAGAGGGTCATCAGCGTCCGGGCGGACCAGCTGCGCCGGGTGCCCGAGGTGGTGGCGGTCGCCGGCGCCGGGGACGAGGCCAAGGCCAGGGCGATCGGCGCCGCGCTGCGCAGCGGCCTGGTGTCCACGCTGGTGACGGACGACGCCGTGGCCAGGCTGCTGCTCGACGGGGAGCCGACGGGGCGGGAGTGAGACACCGGTCGCCGCCCCGGGGGAGCGGCGGCGGGCGCGGGAAGGGACTCCGGTGACGCCGCGTGCCCGGCGCCTCCGCCCGTCGGGGGCCGCCCTCCCGCCCCGGAGCCGTCCGGGGGAGCGGCGGCGGTCAGCGCACCACGGCACTGCCGCCACAATGGATAGCGATGAATCTGGTCAATCTTCAGGACGTGTCCCTGGCCTACGGGCCGCTCGTACTCCTCGACAAGGTGTCGCTCGGCGTCGACGAGGGTGAGCGCATCGGCGTCGTCGGCCGCAACGGCGGCGGCAAGTCCACGCTCATCTCCGTGCTCTCGGGCATCACCCGGCCCGACTCCGGGCGGGTGGTGCACAACCGCGGGCTGCGCATCGGCTTCCTGCACCAGCGCGACACCTTCCCCGACTCCACGGTCGGGGAGTTCGTCCTGGGCGACCGGGCCGAGCACGAGTGGGCGGGCGACGCCCGCGTCCGCGACATCCTGCGCGGACTCCTCGGCGGCTGGGCCCTCGACACCCCCATGAGCGGCCTGTCCGGCGGCGAGCGCCGCCGCTCCGGCCTGGCCCGGCTCCTGGTGGGCGACCACGACCTCATCGTGCTCGACGAGCCCACCAACCACCTCGACATCGAGGGCATCGCCTGGCTCGCCGAGCACCTGCGCGCCCGTCCCGAGGCGCTCGTGGTCGTCACCCACGACCGCTGGTTCCTGGACGCCGTCACCACCCGCACCTGGGAGGTCGGACGCGGCGCGGTCGAGCGCTACGAGGGCGGTTACGCCGCCTACGTCCTGGCCAAGGCCGAGCGCGAGCGCCAGGCGGCCGCCGCCGAGGAGCGTCGCCAGAACCTCATGCGCAAGGAGCTGGCCTGGCTGCGCCGCGGCGCCCCGGCCCGCACCTCCAAGCCCAAGTTCCGCATCGAGGCGGCCAACCAGCTCATCGCCGACGAGCCGCCGCCCCGCGACACCGTCGAACTGGTCAAGTTCGCCAGCTCCCGGCTGGGCAAGACCGTCATCGACCTCAAGAACGTGTCCGCGTCCGTCCCCGACCGGACCCTGCTCGACCACCTCACCTGGCAGCTGGGCCCCGGCGACCGGGTCGGCCTGGTCGGGGTCAACGGCGCGGGCAAGTCCACCCTGCTCAGGATCCTGGCCGGGGAGCGCGAGCCCGACTCCGGCAGCGTGCGCACCGGCCGGACCGTCAAGCTCGCCCACCTGTCCCAGAACGTCGCCGAACTCGACCCCGCCGCCCGCCCCCTCCAGGCGGTCATGGACGTGCGCGAGCACGTCACCATCGGCAAGCGCGACTACACCGCCAGCCAGATGCTGGAGCGGTTCGGGTTCCGCGGGGAGCGCCAGTGGACCCCGATCGGCGACCTGTCCGGCGGTGAGCGACGCCGCCTCCAGCTGCTGCGGCTGCTCATGGACGAGCCCAACGTGCTGCTGCTGGACGAGCCCACCAACGACCTGGACATCGAGACGCTCACCGAGCTGGAGGACCTGCTCGACGGCTGGCCCGGCTCCCTGGTGCTGGTCAGCCACGACCGCTACTTCCTGGAGCGCATCACCGACCGCGTGCTGGCCCTGATGGGCGACGGCGGCCTGGCCTTCCTGCCCGGCGGGGTGGACGAGTACCTCCAGCGCCGCGCGGCCAGCGCGGGCGAGTCCACCGTGCCGCTGGGCGCCTCCGAGGCCGCCGCGGCCCAGGCCCCGGCGGAGCAGCCCGCGGTGTCGGCGGCCGAGCGGCGCGCCGCGCAGAAGGAGATGCAGCGCGTCGAGCGGCGCATGGACCGCATCGCCAAGCGGGAGGCGGAGCTGCACGAGCTGATGGCCGCCGCGGCCGAGGACTACACCCGGCTCGCCGAACTCGACGCAGAGGCCAAGGCCCTGGCCGTCGAGCGCGGGGAGCTGGAGGAGGTCTGGCTGGAGCAGGCCGAACTCGTCGGGGAGTGAGGCCGCGGCGCGGTTGACCGCGAAGGACGCCCGGCCGGAGAACTCCGGCCGGGCGTCCGGCTCGTAGGGGCGGTACGGCTGGACCGGGGCCCCTTCCTGAGAAAGAATCCGAGCCACGGCGGCGTGCGCTCCGAATACGCCGTGAAGCACCGCGCCGCGCGGTGGGCGTCGGCGCCCCGGCAAACGAGGAGATGGACGCGGATGAGCGACCTGGACGAGATCCCGGTGACCCTGATCGACGGACGCGAGACGACGTTCGGCGAGTGGTCGGGCAAGGTGAGGCTGGTGGTCAACGTCGCCTCGCGCTGCGGCTACACCCCGCAGTACGAGCGGCTGGAGAAGCTCCAGCACCGGTACGGCGACCGGGGGTTCACCGTGCTCGGCGTGCCCAGCAACCAGTTCCTCCAGGAGTTCGGCAGCGAGGAGAAGATCGCGGAGTACTGCTCGGCCACCTGGGGCGTCACCTTCCCCATGACGGCCAAGGCCAAGCTCAACGGCAAGCAGCAGCACCCGCTCTACGCGGCGCTCTCCTCCGCCGAGGACGAGGACGGCAAGGCGGGGAAGGTCAAGTGGAACTTCGAGAAGTTCCTCGTCCTCCCCGACGGCGCCGTGCACCGCTTCCGCAGCTCGACCGAGCCCGACGACCCCGGGATCACCGCGCTCATCGAGAAGGCGCTCCCCGGCGACGCGGGGTAGCCGGAGCCGCCCCCGCCCGCTCCCCGGCGGCCCGCCTCGAACGCGGCCGCCGGGTCCGGCCGGGTCACTCGGCCCGGTCCACCTGCCGGGCGAAGACGGCGGCGATCTCGCGCGCGCCCTCCTCGTTGGGGTGGATGTCCGGGCCCCGCTCGCCGTGGCACATCCACGTCAGGTCGCAGACGTTCTGGAGGTTGGCGGGCAGCCCGGTCTCGCTGCCCCGGGGCACCTCCTGGTTGGTGGACTCGAAGACCGCGTCCACCTCCGCCACGTCGATCCCCTCCGCCCGGTAGGCGTCGGCGATCGTCCCGTTGACCTCCAGCAGGATGTCCACCGCCTCCTCGGCCAGACCCCCGCGCGCCTCGGTCTCGGGGAAGAGCTCCTCGGCCTCCTCCGCCGCCGCGGTCGCCTGCTGGGCGGGGTCCCCGTCCAGCAGCAGGAAGGCCAGGAACGGGTTGTAGTAGGTCATCCCGACGATCTGCGTGTCCGGCCCCGCCGCCTCGCGCAGCCGCTCGGCGATCTCGGGGGTCTCCTCCCGGAGCCGGTCCAGGCCCTCCTCCACGCACGCGCGGTCGATGTCCACGTCCCCGGAGTCGGGGGCCTGCCCCTCGGGGGTGTTGATCCCCCGCAGGCAACGGGTGAAGTTGTTGGCGCCGATGGTCAGGGTGACCAGGTCCACCTCGCCCCGGTGCCCGGCCAGGAAGGCCTCGGCCTCCTCCAGCTGCGAGCCGTGCTCGTAGCGAGGGTCGCAGCCGGGCAGCCCGCCCTCCATGAAGGTGGTGGTGTCCTCTCCCGCGCACCCCATCCGCTCGTGCCGCAGCTCCGGGCGCTCCTCCTTCAGGGTGCGGTACAGGACGTCGGTGTAGCCCTCGGGGGTCTCCACCGGTCGGCCGTTCCCGTCGGGCTGCACGCCCACGCTGATCGAGTCGCCCAGGGACAGGTAGTGGCCGCCGGAGTCCGCCCCGCCGCCTTCGCCGCCGGGGCTCCCGCCGTCACCGTCCCCGCCACCGTTGCCCGAGCACCCCGCGACCAGCACGGCCGCGGCCGCCACGGCCATCCAACGGACCCGCACGTGTTCCCCCGAACGATCGACTGCGCGTACCGGGGCTGGACTACCCCGGGACGCGCGGTTCTCACGCGGTACGGCCGTGCGGCGTCCGACACACGGCGGCGGTCCCGCCTCCGGGGGCGAGGGGGGAGTGCGCGCCGGTCGGCGGACCCGTTCGGCGAGGACGGCGGCGATTCCCCGCGCGCCCTGTGCGTGTGGATGCCCGGCCCCCGGGGAGGCCGGTACCGCCTGTCTAACCCTGCTGGCCCCCGGGGCCCCGGTCGAGGGGCGCCAGGAGGCGTCTGAGTAACGACGCCAGCTGTTCGCGGTCGCCGTCGGCCATCGGCGCCAGCAGGGTCTCCTCGTAGCTCAGGAGCGACCTGAGGGCCGCGTCGATGCGCTCGGCGCCCCGTTCGGTCAGCCGGACCAGGACCCCGCGCTTGTCGGCGGGGTCGGGGCGGCGCCGCACGAGCCCGGCCGCGGCCAGCCGGTCCACCCGGTTGGTCATGGTTCCCGAGGTCACCAGGGTGGCGCGCAGCAGCCGTCCGGGGCTCAGCTCGTACGGGGGGCCGGAGCGGCGCAGCTCGGCGAGCACGTCGAACTCCCAGGGCTCCAGGTCGTGCTCGGTGAAGACGGTGCGCCGGGCACGGTCCAGGTGGCGCGCGAGCCGCGACACCCGGCTGAACACCTCCAGCGGCGTCACGTCCACGTCGGGGCGTTCGGAGCGCCACGCCTCGATCAGCCCATCCACCTCATCGCGCATGGGGACAGCTTATCTCTTGACATCAAGATAGTGGGGCGGGTATGCCGTGCACACCCGCCCCACAGGTCACCAGGACCGCCCCGCGTCAGCCCGTTCTGCGCTTGCCCGGGCTCAGCCTCGGCTTCGGCTCCAGGCTCGACAGTCCGTTCCAGGCCAGGTTGACCAGGTGCGCGGCGACCACCTCGCGCTTGGGCCTGCGCACCTCCAGCCACCACTGGCCGGTCAGGGCCCACATCCCCACCAGGGCCTGGGCGTACATGGGGGCGAGCGCCGGGTCGTAGCCCCGTTCGGCGAACTCGTCGACCATGATGTGCTCGACCTGGCTGGCGATGTCGTTGAGCAGACTGGCGAAACTCCCCGTGCCGGAGGCCGCGTGCGAGTCCCGGGTCAGCACCCGGAACCCCACGGTGTTCTCCTCCACGTACCGCAGCAGGGCCAGGGCCGCGTTCTCGATCTTGCTCCGGGCGCCGTCGGCGGAGAGGGCCTCGCCCATCATCGCCAGGAGGGTGCGCATCTCACGGTCGACCACGACCGCGTAGATGCCCTCCTTGCCGCCGAAGTGCTCGTACACCACGGGCTTGGACACACCGGCCCGCGCGGCGATCTCCTCGACGGAGGCCGCGTCGAACCCGCGCTCGGCGAACAGCTCCCGGCCGATCTCCAACAGCTGTTGCCGACGCTCCTTGCCCGTCATGCGCTTGCGGCGCACACGGATCTTCTGACCGCTGTCGGCTGCTCCCATGATGGCTACCGATCCTAGACGCTGACCCGTTTGGCGGCGAGTCGCTCGTTGTTGGGCCAGCGGACCTTGGAGGCCCAGCCGAGCTTCTCGAAGACCCAGATGACGCGGGCGGAGATGTCGATCTGGCCCTTGAGCACGCCGTGGCGGGCGCAGGTGGGGTCGGCGTGGTGCAGGTTGTGCCAGGACTCGCCGAAGGACGGGATGGCCAGCCACCACACGTTGCGGGAGCGGTCGCGCACCTCGAAGTTCTCCTCGCCGATGGTGTGGCAGATGGAGTTGATCGACCAGGTGACGTGGTGCAGCAGGGCCATGCGCACCAGGCTGGCCCAGAAGAAGGCGGTGAACGCGCCCCACCAGGACATGGTGACCAGGCCGCCGATGAGCGCCGGGGCGCCCAGGGAGAAGACCACGATCAGCCCGAAGAGCTTGTCGACCAGGACGATGTCCTTGTCCTTGAGCAGGTCGGGGGCGAAGCGGCGCGGCGAGGTCTTCTTCTCGTCCAGGTACATCCACGCCATGTGCGCGTAGTACAGGCCCTTGGCGACCGACTTCCAGTCGTCGCCGAAGCGCCACGGCGAGTGCGGGTCGCCCTCGGCGTCGGCGTACTTGTGGTGGCGGCGGTGGTCGGCGACCCACTTGATGACGCTGCCCTCGATGGCCATCGAACCGGCGATCGCGAGCGCGATGCGCAGCGGGCGCTTGGCCTTGAACGAGCCGTGCGTGAAGTGGCGGTGGAAGCCGACCGTGATGCCCAGGCCGCTGATCAGGTAGAAGACCGAGGCGATGGCGATGTCGGTCAGGGACAGGCCCCAACCCCAGAAGAAGGGCAGCGAGGCCAGCAGGGCGATCAGCGGCACGAACACGAACGCGAAGACCGTGTAGCGCTCGGCCCTGCCGCGCAGTTCGGGCTCGTACTCGGGGATCGCCTCGCGCTTTGGCTCTGTCGTCTTGGTCGGTAGCTCGGGAGCAGCGGTCATGGGTTCTTCCTCGCTGTCGGGCAGTCGGTCGTCGTCGCGGTCAGGACGGCGTCCGAACGGCACCTGAGTGACCGCCGCGACGACCCAACCTATTCCTACGTAACCGTAACCTACGATGCCGTAGGTTTGGCAAGCCCTCCGTCAAAGGCGCTATGTTGGTGGCTGGCGTACGGGCGGTGTGCTCCGCCCTCGCGCGTTCCCGGATGATGTAATCGGCAGCATGTGGGGTTTTGGTCCCCATCGTCCAGGTTCGAGCCCTGGTCCGGGAGCTACCCCGGCGTCGCGCGCGCACACGCGCGGGCGCCGAGCGGGTCCGCGCGTCCCCGTGCGAGGGACGTATCCCCGCGGACCCCCGCGGAGCGGTGCATCTCACACCGAACCCCCAGAAACCGCCGCCACAGGCGCGGCGCGGCCAACGGCCGCTCACCCCCGTGTCACGCGCCCGTGGGGCGCCGGTGACGCGCATGTATCCTTCCCATGTCGGCCGCTGGTCATCCGACGGCCGCCCGTGCGGCATGCGGGTCGCGCCGCCGAGGGGTGAGCCGACATCTCAGCCACCAGCTACCACGAGGGACTCCTCAGTGAGCGTGAACCGTCCGGCTGCCGTCATCGTCCTCGCGGCGGGCGAGGGCACCCGAATGAAGTCGAAGCTTCCCAAGGTCCTCCACGAACTCAACGGCCGCAGCATGCTCGGCCACGTGCTCGCGGCGGCGCGGGAACTCGACCCCCAGCACGCGGTCGTGGTCGTCGGCCACGCGCGTGAGCAGGTCAGATCCCATCTGGAGGAGATCGCCCCCCAGGCCGCCACCGCGGTCCAGGAGGAGCAGAACGGCACCGGCCACGCCGTGCGCATGGCGATCGAGGACCTGGCCGCCAAGGGCGTCAAGCTCAGCGGCACCGTGGTCCTGACCTGCGGTGACACCCCCCTCCTGCGCGGTTCCACGCTCGCGGAGCTCGTCGCGGCCCACGACGAGGAGGGCAACGCCGTCACGGTGCTCTCCGCGCGCGTACCCGACCCCCACGGTTACGGCCGCATCGTCCGCGACGCCGACGGCGACTTCACCGGCATCGTCGAGCACGCCGACGCCACCCCCGAGCAGCACGCGATCGACGAGATCAACTCGGGCATGTACGCCTTCGACGGCGCCCTGCTGTCCGAGGTCGTCCAGCGCCTGTCCACCGACAACGCCAAGGGCGAGGAGTACGTGACCGACGCGGTCTCCCTGCTGCGCGGCGACGGCCACCGGGTCGGCGCCTGGGCGGCGGACGACTGGCACGAGGTCCAGGGCGTCAACAACCGCGTCCAGCTCTCCGAGGCCCGCCGCGTCCTCAACGACCGGCTGGTCAACGAGCACATGCTCGCCGGGGTCACCGTCGTGGACCCCGCCACCACCTGGATCGACGCCCAGGTCACCATCGGCCGCGACACCGTGATCGAACCGGGGACCCGGCTGCTGGGCGCCACCTCCGTCGGCGAGGACGCCGTCGTCGGCCCCCGCGCGGACCTGAGGGACACGGTCGTCGGCGCGGGCGCCACGGTGCGCGAGACCACGGCGGACCGGGCCGAGATCGGCCCCGGGGCCTCCGTCGGCCCCTACACCTACCTGCGGCCGGGCACCCGCCTGGCCGAGCGGTCCAAGGCCGGAGCCTTCGTCGAGGTCAAGAACTCGAACGTCGGCGCCGAGTCCAAGATCCCGCACCTGACCTACGTGGGCGACGCGGACATCGGCGTGGGCAGCAACATCGGCTGCTCCTCGGTGTTCGTCAACTACGACGGGGTCAACAAGTCCCGGAGCGTCATCGGCGACCACGTCAGGATCGGCAGCGACAACACCATCGTCGCCCCGGTCCGCGTGGGCGACGGCGCCTACTCCGGGGCGGGGACCGTGGTCCGCGACGACGTGCCGCCCGGTGCCCTCGCCGTTTCCGAGGGGCACCGCCAGCGCAACGTCGAGGGCTGGACCCGGCGCAAGCGCCCGGGCACGCCCTCCGCCGAGGCGGCGGAGCAGGCCGATCGGCACAGAGCCGACGACAAGCAGTGACTGTGGGGGAGAAACACGTGACCGGGATGAAGGCCACCGGCCAGAAGAACCTGATGCTCTTCTCGGGGCGCACGCACCCGAGCCTGGCCGAGGAGGTCGCGAAGGAACTGGGGATCGACGTGGTCCCCACCCGGTTCGACACCTTCGCCAACGGTGAGATCTTCGTCCGTTACCTGGAGTCGGTGCGCGGCTCGGACGCGTTCGTCATCCAGTGCCACTCCGACCCGATCAACGAGTCCATCATGGAGCAGCTGATCATGGTGGACGCGCTCAAGCGCGCGTCCGCCAAGAGGATCACCGTGGTGACCCCGTTCTTCGGCTACGCCCGGCAGGACAAGAAGCACCGAGGCCGCGAGCCCATCTCGGCCCGCCTCATGACCGACCTGTTCCGCACCGCGGGCGCGGACCGGATGATGGCCGTCGACCTGCACACGGACCAGATCCAGGGCTTCTTCGACGGCCCGGTGGACCACCTGTTCGCGCTGCCGATACTGGCCGACCACATCGCCGGCCGGGTCGACCAGTCCGAGATCACCGTGGTCTCCCCGGACGCGGGCCGGGTGCGCACCGCCGACCGCTGGGCGGACCGCCTCGGCGCCCCGCTGGCGATCATCCACAAGCGCCGCGACCCGGACGTGGCCAACCAGGTCCGGGTGCACGAGGTCGTCGGTGAGGTCAAGGGCCGCGTCTGCGTGCTGGTGGACGACATGATCGACACCGGCGGCACCATCGTCAAGGCCTCCGAGGCCCTGTTCGAGCAGGGCGCGGCCAAGGTCCTGGTGGCCGCCACGCACGGCGTGCTGTCCGGTCCGGCGGCCGAGCGCCTCCAGAACTCGCGGATCTCCGAGGTGGTCATCACCAACTCGCTGCCCGTTCCGGAGGAGCGCTCCTTCGAGAAGCTGACCCAGCTCTCGATCGCGCCGCTGGTGGCCCGCGCCATCAGCGAGGTCTTCACCGACGGCTCGGTCACGAGCCTGTTCGAGTAAGTGGGGACGCGCGCCCCTTCGCCCGGACCTCCCGCGGCCGCCCCTCCGGGCCGCCGCGGGAGGTCCGCGTCGTTTCCGGTCCGCCTCCGGGCCCGCGGCCGACGGGGACGGTGCGGCGCGGGGCGGCGCAGACGGCCTCCAGCGCGCTGACCGGTGCTTTCCGGACCCGGGCGGCCCGGACGCGTGTCCTCGGACCCCGACGGCCGTCTGGGGGCCGGGGCCGCGTCCGCAGCCGGGCGGTCCCCTCG
>NZ_QPFC01000016.1:0-15429 GCF_003427465.1 Nocardiopsis sp. TNDT3
CCGTCGGCGGCGGGGTCCTGCCCAGCGACGTCCTGGCCGTGGTGGCCGAGCGCGCGGGCTTCGCCGAGATCCTCGACGGCATGAGGCTGTGATCGGACGGGACGTCCTCGACGCCGCGCTGCGCGCGGCGATCGCCGAGGGCGAGGCCGCCTTGGAGACGGGCGACGTGCCGGTGGGCGCGGTCGTGCTGGACGCCGACGGCGCCGTCCTGGGCACCGGGCGCAACGAGCGCGAGGCCACCGGCGACCCCACCGCGCACGCCGAGGTGCTGGCGCTGCGGGCCGCCGCACGCGCGCGAGGCGAGTGGCGGCTGGGCGGCTGCACCCTGGTGGTCACCCTCGAACCCTGCACGATGTGCGCGGGCGCGACGGTGCTCTCCCGCGTGGACCGGCTGGTCTACGGGGCGAGGGACGCCAAGGCGGGCGCGGCCGGGTCGGTGTGGGACGCGGTCCGCGACCCCCGCCTCAACCACCGCCCGGAGGTCGTTCCGCCGGACCTGGTGCCGCGGGAGCTCTCGGACAGGTGCTCCGATCTCCTGAGCCGGTTTTTCGCACGGCGCCGTATCCGGTAGAGTGTCTCGCGGTGGAGTCGCCTAGTGGCCGATGGCGCCCGCCTCGAAAGCGGGTAAGGGGCAACCCTTCGAGGGTTCAAATCCCTCCTCCACCGCACGAGGCCGATGCTCACGCGGGTGAGCGTCCGGCCGGTAGAGGTAGCGAGGGCCGGTTGGTCCGAGCCGACGCACGGTGTGCGCGGCGCGGAGCAACCGGCCCTTCGCGTTTCCCTGATCGGGTTCCGTCGGCCAGGGCAGGGTCCGGCGGCCGGAGTGCGGCCCCTGAACGACTTGTCGGCCTGTCGACAGGTCGCCCCGTCGACAGACCGACAAGCCGCCGTGGCGACGGGCCGGTGCGGTTACTCCCCGGCGGGTGCCGGGCCGGTGCTGCCCCGGGCTACGAAGCGCGCCGCCGGCGACCACCGCTCCGCCACGGCCGCCCCGTCGGCGCACTCCAGGGCCGACTCCGCGACCGCGACCCCGTACCGGTACACGTCCACGCTCATGGTGGTGAGCGCGGGCTCGGCCAGGCGGCACAGGGTCGAGTCGTCCCAGGCCACCAGGCTCAGCTGCCCGGGGACCCGCACGCCCAGGCCGCGGGCGGCCTCCAGCCCGGCCACCGCCATCACGTCGTTGTCGTACAGGACCGCGGTCGGCGGGTCCTCCCGTTTGAGCAGCTCCGCGGTGAGCCGGGCGCCCGCCTCGTGGGAGTAGTCGCCCTCCAGGACCACCGGAGCGGGGATCCCGGCCGCTCGGCAGCCCTCCGCGAGGGCCTCCGTGCGGGCGCGTGTGTGCAGCAGCTCGACCGGCCCGCTCACCCGGGCGACGCGCCGGTGGCCCAGTTCCAGCAGGCGTTCCAGCGCCGTCCGGACCGGGGACACGTGGTCGGTCAGGACGGTGGGCGTGGCGGGGTCCGGGACCGGGCTGCCCGCGACCACGGCGGGCAGGCCCAGCTCGCGCAGCACGGCGGGGCGCTCGTCCCCCTCGGTCGGGTTGACCACCACGACCGCGTCCACCAGCCGCCGCTCCGCCCACCGGCGGTAGGCGGCCAGCTCGGCCTCCCGGCCGGTCACCAGGTGCAGCAGGACCGACATGTCGCGCTCGGCCATCCGCTCCTCGATCCCGGCGATGAACTCCATGAAGAAGGGCTCGGCGCTCAGCAGGCGGCGCGGCCTGGCCAGGACCAGCCCGACCGCGCCTCCGGTCCCGGACCCGTCCATCAGGCCCGCCGCGCGCGCAGGGAGTTGGCCGAGCGCAGGACGGGGGCGGCGGTCAGCGCCGTCGGGTCCACCTCCGCGTCGGTGCGCACCAGGAAGCTGTGCGTCTCCCCGGCCAGCAGGTCCACGAGCATGTCGTCCACCTCGGCGTCGGGGGCCACCCGGTCGGCCAGGACGGAGACGTCCCTGGCGAAGGACGAGGCGCGCACCTCCACCCGGTAGCCGCCCTCCACGGGCGCGGCGACGGCGGTCAGCGCGTCGGGGTCGTAGGACAGGTGGACGTCCTCGCGGAAGGGCCGCACGAGGCGGGCGTCGCGGGTCGTGGCCACGAGCACCTCCTCCTTCGCGTCCCCGGCCGCGAGCAGCTCCCGTGCCAGGTCGAACTCCGCCGCGGAACGGGGCGGTACGGCCAGCTCGATCCTAGCGGTGTGCAGCACCTCGCCCCCGAAGGTCTGGCGCTGCGCGCTGACCGGCTCCGACCAGGCCTCGTCGGTGTCGTTGACGGCCACCAGCACCAGCCGCCCGTCCCGGGGCTGGACGGTGAGCAGGCGCGGTGCGTAGGCGCGGCGCAGCCCGTACCAGAGCGGCTTGGGACGCTCCTCGCCGTCCACGGCCGCCCAGGAGGTGACCGGCCAGCAGTCGTTGATCTGCCAGACCAGGGCGCCCGCGGTGCGCGGCCACCAGGACCGGAAGTGCTCGACGCCGAACGCCACCGCGCGGGCCTGGTTGAGCTGGGTGGCCCAGTGCCAGTCCTCGAAGCTCCTCGGCGCGGGCAGGTGGGCGGACAGGCCCCGGGCGAGCTTGCCGTTGCCGTCCTCGGCCTTCTGGTGCAGCAGGAAGGCGGGCGAGGTGGGCGTGAGGGGCTCGTCGTGCACCCAGTCGGTGAGGGTGGCCCAGGTGGGCGGACCCTGGAAGCCGAACTCGGAGCAGAACCGGGGCACGTGGTCCTGGTAGGCCCGGTAGTCGGTCTGGTTCCACACGGTCCACTCGTGGCGCGTGCCGTGCGCCTCGTCGTTGGGGTGGACCTCCTTCGGGGCGTACCCCGGGGTGTAGGGGCTGCCGTCGGCGTAGAACCGGGTGGGGTCGAGCTCGGCCACGACGCGGGGGAAGAGGTCGGTGTAGTAGCCGTAACCCCAGGTCCGGTCCCCGAGCCGTTCCTGCCAGCCCCAGTCCATGAAGCCCCAGAGGTTCTCGTTGCCGCCGTTCCACAGGGCCAGCGAGGCGTGCGAGGTCAGGCGCGCGACGTTCTCCCGGGCCTCGGCCTCGAACTCACCCCACAGCGGCTCCTCCTCGGGGTAGGCGGCGCAGGCCAGGAGGAAGTCCTGCCACACGAGGACGCCGCGCTCGTCGCAGACGTCGTAGAAGTCCTCGCTCTCGTAGATCCCGCCGCCCCACACGCGCAGCATGTTCATGTGCGCGCCGACGGTCTGGTCCACGCGCCGGGCCAGGCGCTCGCGCGTGATCCTGGTGAGGAAGTGGTCGTCGGGGATCCAGTTGGCGCCCTTGACGAAGATCGGCTTGCCGTTGACCACGACGGTGAAGGGGGTGCCGTGCTCGTCGGGCGTGGTGTCCACGGTGATGGTGCGAAAGCCCACGCGGCGGTCCTCCGAGCCCAGCGGCTCGGCCCGCCCGTCCGCGGTCAGGGTGACGGACAGGTCGTACAGGGGCTGGTCGCCGTGGCCGACCGGCCACCACAGGCGGGCGTCGGGCACCTCGACCACGACCACGCCGCCCTCCGCGCCGGGCGCCACGTCGGCGGTGGCCCGCGCACCGGCGACCTCGGCGGACAGGACCAGACCGGGACCGGGAGCGCTCCCGGACCACTCGACGTCGGCGTGCACCTCCACCCGGCCGGTGCCGTCCTCGCCGACGGTGACCAGCGGGCGTACCTGGGAGAGGCGGGCGGTGCGCCACCGCTCCAGGCGCACGGGCTTCCAGATGCCGGCGGTCTGGAGGTCGGGCCCCCAGTCCCAGCCGAAGGAGCAGGCCATCTTGCGGACCATGTTGTACGGGTGCGTGTTGGTGTGCGGCCGCTCGCCGAGTTCCCCGCGGACCTCCTCGGCGTACTCCAGCGCGGACCGGAAGACGACCACGAGCTCGTTGGCCCCGGCGCGCAGCGTGTCGCGCACGTCGAAGCGGTACCCGCGGTGCATGTTGGCGGTGGTGCCGAGCACGGTGCCGTTGAGCTCCACGGTGGCCACCGTGTCCAGGCCGTCGAAGGCCAGGTCGACGCGTTCGCCGTCCTCGACCGCGTCGGCCTCGAACGTGAGGGAGTAGCGCCAGCCCGCGCGGTGCATCCAGGCCAGCTCGGTCTCGTTGCTGTCCAGGTAGGGCTCGGGGATCAGCCCGGCGGCCAGCAGGTCCAGGTGGGTGCTCCCCGGGACCTGGGCGGGGACGGTGCGGCCCGCGACGTTCTCCGGGACGGGCCCGCTCGTCGCGGACAGCCGCCAGCCGTCGTGCAGGGTGTGACGGATCATCTGTGCCTCTCGGGGCTTCGGGGGCGGGGACGTCCGGCGTGTCCGCGGAGCGCGCTCCGCGGGGCGTCGCGGTCGTCGTGGGGTGGCGGTCCCTCTTGCGCGAACCAGCCACCTCGGGGATTCTTACTTTTCCAAACAAAGTAAGTCAACCCTGTTCCCGACCACGAAGGACGTGGCGACCGTGGCATCGCACCGCCCCCTCTCCGGCGGCTCCGACCTCCCCCACCTGCGCGCCGCCGGGGTGAGCCTCCTGCTGGACCTGACCGGCCAGACCCTGCCCCGGGTCCTGCACTGGGGTTCGGACCTGGGCGACCTCTCCCGCGGGGAGCTGGACGACCTGCGCCTGGCGCTGAGCCCGCAGCCCATCGGGTTCTCCGTGGACGGGCCGGTGGAGGTGGCCGTGCTCCCCGAGCAGTCCGCCGGCTGGCTCGGCACGCCGGGCCTGGTCGGCAACCGGGGCGGCGCCGACTTCTCCACCGCCTTCCGCGTGCGCGAGTCCGCGGTGGAGCACCGCTCCCCGGCGGGCGGGCGCCTGACCGTACGCGCCGAGGACGCCCGGGCCGGGCTCTCCCTGGACCTCGTGGTCGAGCTGACCCCCTCGGGCCTGGTCCGCCAGCGAGCCACCGTCACCAACGGGGCCGCGTCCCCCTTCGCCGTGGACGCCGTCAACCTCGTCCTCCCCGTCCCGGCCGAGGCGGTCGAGCTGCTCGACTTCGGCGGGCGCCACATGCGCGAGCGCAGCCCGCAGCGGACCGCCTTCACCCAGGGCCTGCGGGTGCGCGAGAACCGTACCGGGCGCACCGGTTACGACGCGGCCCACCTGCTGGCCGCGGGGACGCACGGCTCCGGCAACCGCTCCGGCGAGGTGTGGGCCGTGCACACGGCCTGGTCGGGCAACCACCGCACCTTCGCCGAGCGCACCTACCACGCGGTGTCCCTGCTGGGTTCGGGCGAGCTGCTGCTCTCCGGGGAGGTCGTGCTGGCCGAGGGGGAGTCCTACACCACCCCGTGGCAGTACGGCTCGCACGGGCACGGGCTGGACGAGGTCTCCGCCCGCTTCCACCGGCACCTGCGCTCGCGCCCGCACCACCCCTCCACCCCGCGCCCGGTGGTCGTCAACACCTGGGAGGCCGTCTACTTCGACCACGGCCTCGACCGGCTGCGCGAGCTGGCCGACGCCGCCGCCCGCGTGGGCGCCGAGCGGTTCGTGCTCGACGACGGCTGGTTCGGCTCGCGCCGCGACGACCGGCGCGGCCTCGGCGACTGGTACGTCTCCGACGAGGTGTGGCCGGACGGGCTGGGCCCGCTCACCGACCACGTCACCGGGCTCGGCATGCAGTTCGGGCTGTGGGTGGAGCCGGAGATGGTCAACGAGGACTCCGACCTGGCCCGCGCGCACCCGGACTGGATCATGGCCGCGGGCGACCGGCTGCCCCGGCCGGCGCGCTCCCAGCAGGTGCTCGACCTGGCCCGTCCGGAGGCGTTCGCGTACGTCCTGGAGCGCCTGGACGACCTGCTGTCCGCCTACCCGGTCTCCTACCTCAAGTGGGACCACAACCGGGACCTGGTCGACGCGGGGCACCGGCCGACCGGGCGGGCCGGGGTCCACGGCCAGACCCTGGCGGTGTACCGGCTGATGGACGAACTGCGCCGCCGCCACCCGGGTGTGGAGATCGAGTCCTGCTCGTCCGGCGGCGGACGGGTGGACCTGGGGGTGCTGGAGCGCACCGACCGCGTGTGGGTCTCCGACTGCATCGACGCCCTGGAGCGGCAGGACATCCAGCGGTGGACCAACGCGCTCGTCCCGCTGGAGCTGATGGGCACCCACGTGGGGGCGGGCACCGCGCACACCACCGACCGCCGCCACACCGTCGACTTCCGGGCCGGGACCGCCCTGTTCGGGCACTTCGGGATCGAGTGGGACCTCACCCGCGCCGACCCCGCCGACCTGGCCCGCCTGCGGGAGTGGGTGGAGCTGTACAAGGAGCTGCGCGGCCTGCTGCACACGGGGACCGCCGTGCACGGCGACCACCCGGACCCGGCGGTCCGGGTGCACGGGGTGGTCGCCGAGGACGGTTCCGAGGCGCTCTACGCGATCGTCGCCACGGGAACCTCGGAGCTGTACCCGACCGGGCCCGTCCGGCTGCCGGGCCTGCGCCCGGAGGCGGTCTACCGGGTCCGCCCGCAGGCGCCCGGGGACGTGCCCGACGGCAACGCGCACCGGTGGGGGGTGCCGCTGCCCTGGTGGACCCCCGAGGGCGTCCGCGTCAGGGGCGCGGCGCTGGAGCGCGCGGGCCTCCAGGCGCCGGTGCTCTTCCCGGAACGGCTGGTCCTGGTGCGCGCCACCCGGTTCTGAACCCGGCCCCGGCCCGGCTCGGGAGGGCACCGCGCGTGCCGTCCCCCACGGGCACGGCACGGAGGAGGGAGCCCGGCCGGGGGAGCCGGGTTGCCGTCCCCGCGCGCGGGCGCGACACTTGGCCCACGCCCGCCCGCCGGACGCGGAGGGGCGGGTCCCCGCGCGCGGGCGCGACGTGACCGGATGGAGGTGGCATTGGGCGGGCCGTCACGGGCGATTCCGCACACGACGAGCAGGGCGGCGGTCCTCGACGTCATCCGCGCCGCGGGCACGATCAGCCGCGTGGGACTGGTGGAGGCCACCGGGTTCACGGGCGCCACCATCTCCACCGTCGTCCGCAGGCTCATCGACGACGGCCTGGTCCTGGAGACCGGGCGCGCCGAGTCCACCGGCGGCAAGCCGCGCGTCCTCCTCCGGCTCAACCGGGAGTCGCGCTACGCCGTGGGCGTCCACATCGACCCCATCGGCATCACCTACGCCCTCATCGACCTCACCGGCGCCGTGGTCTCCCGGATGACCCGCGCCGGGGTGAACCGGGACGAGGACCCCGCCGAGACCACCTCCCGCATGTCCCGCCAGGTGGAAGCCCTGGTGGAGGGCGCCGGGGTGGACCGCGAACGGGTGCTCGGCGTCGGGCTGGTCGCCCCGACCGGCGGGCTCCACCGGCACCCCTCGCTGCGGCACTGGGCCGACTACCCCGCGGCCGGGGAACTGGAGGACGCGGTCGGCCTGCCCGTGGTCCCCGGCAACGACGCGACCGCCGCCGCCCTCGGCGAGTACTGGTCCGGCGTGGTCGGTGGGTCGTCCATCTTCGCCGCCGTGTACATGGCCACCGGCGTCGGCGCCGGGGTCCTGGTCAACGGCATCCCCTACCACGGGGCCAGCGGCAACGCCGGGGAGGTCGGGCACGTGTGCCTGGACGTGGACGGGCCGCTGTGCTGGTGCGGCGGACGCGGGTGCGCCGAGGCGGTCGCCGGTCCGGCCGCCGTCGTGGCGGCCGCCCGTGCCGACGGGGACCTCGCCCGCGCCGCCGGCCTCACCCGGGAGGGCGGCCCGGTCCGGCCGTCGGTGGGCGCGGAGTTCACCGCCGTGGTCCGCGCGGCCCGCCTGGGCCAGCCCACCGCCCGCGCCCTGCTGGACCGCTCAGCCCGCCACCTGGCCGTGGCGGTCCGCACGCTGGCCAACCTGATGGACCTGGACCTGCTGGTGCTGACCGGTCCGAGCCTGGCCGCGGCGGGGTCGGTCTACCTGCCCGTCATCCAGGAGGAGTTGGACCGGGCCTTCTTCGCCCGCGCCGCCCACCCTGTCGAGGTGCGCATGTCCACGTCGGCCGCGACCGCGCCCGCCATCGGCGCGGCGGCCATGGTCCTGCAGGGCCAACTGGTTCCGCTGCGCCCCGGGCTGCGTCTGCCCGAGAACCTGTCGGAGTCCGGGGCGGACTGGGACTGAGAGTCCAGCGGGCCGACGCGGTCAGGCGTCCGGGGCGCCCTCCCCGGCGTCCTCCAGCTCCTCGACGGCGCGGGTCAACCACGCCACCCACCCGGCCTCCACGTCGATGCCGCCGAGCAGCACCAGGCGCTGGACCCGCTCCCGTTCGGTGGCGGGCCCGTCCGGGTAGTCGCGCCGCTCGAACCCGCGGTACTCCTCCAGTCGCAGCAGGTGCAGGTCGCGGTGGCGGCGCAGTTCCGGAACCAGGCCGCGCACGCCCACCACCCCGGCGGCGCGCAGTCGCAGCGGCAGCGGGTCGCGGGAGGCCCTGGGGTCCTCGCGCAGGTCCACCCAGCGCTCCAGCTCCTCACGTCCCGCGGGCAGCACCTCGTACTCCTTGCGCCCTCCGCGGGTCGGCCCGTCCGTCGCCAGCGCCCGGATCAGCGCCGCCCGCTCCAGCTTGCCCAGCTCCCGGTAGATCTGCTGGTGGGTGGCCGACCAGAAGTACCCGATCGAGCGGTCGAAGCGCCGGGCCAGCTCCAGGCCGGACGAGGGCTTCTCCAGCAGGGCGGTCAGGATGGCGTGGGGCAGGGACATGGGCGCATTCTAGGCAGCGTCGCGGGAGCCGCGTTCCGTCACGGGGCGGACTCGGGCAGGCGGACCATCACCCGGCCCTCCACGACCGACGCGTCCAGGACCTGCGGCGGAGCGGTCGCGGGCCCGTGGACCACCGTCCCGTCGTCCAGGCGGAACTCGCTGCCGTGCCAGGGGCAGCGCACGCACCCGTCCACCCGCTCACCCTCGGCCAGGGGCGCGCCCATGTGCGGACACGTGCCCAGCATCGCGCTCACGGAGCCGCCCGTCCGCGCCACCAGGACCGGGACGCCCGCCACGTCGCCCCCGCCGAGCCCGCCGTCGTCGAACCCGTCCAGCGGGCCGAGGTCGTGCCAGCCCCCGGGCAGCAGGTCGACCAGGTGGTCGGCGCTGTTGGCACCCGCCGACCGGTAGTAGGCCATGTGCCCGCCCAGGGACCCGCTCAGGCCGACCACGCCCACGCCGACCAGCGCGAGGAACCTCCCCCAGCCCTGGCGACCGCGGGCCCGGGCCAGCGAGGAGGCGCCGAACAGCAGGGTGCCGACGCCGTTGGTCGCCGCGTGGACCACGCCCACGCGCTGCTGGCGCTCGTGCTGCTGCGACCAGTCCGCCAGGCCGCTCACCACGGCGGGCAGGGTCGTGACCAGCCCGGCGTTGACCAGCGCGTGCGCGCTGCGTCGGTGGTCCCCGGGCAGCGAGTCCAGCAGGACCGCCGCCATCCACGTACCGAGGGGCAGCTGCACCAGGATCGGGTGGACGGGGTGCCCGAGCTGGACCCCGTGCAGCATGTCGCGGACGGTGCCGGACGGGATCCGTTCGGCCAGGCTCTTCATGCTGGAGACCGCGGGGTCGAGCTGCTCGTCGCGTTCGATCCGGCGGATGCGTTCACCGATTCTCATGGTGGTGCGGCTACCCGGGGCGCGCGCGTGTCACTCACGGGACCCGGAGCCGCGCGGATCCTTGAACCCGGCTTTCCCCGGCCTCCCCGGACCCTTGCGCAGGGGAGGCCGGGGCGGGTGTCACAGCGCGGCGGCCAGGCGGGTGCCCTGGTCGATCGCCCGCTTGGCGTCGAGCTCGGCCGCCTCGTCGGCGCCGCCGATCAGGTGGACCGCACGGCCCGAGGCGGTCAGCTCGTCGGCGAGGTCCCGGAGCGGCTCCTGGCCCGCGCACACCACGACGGTGTCCACGTCGAGCACGCGCTTCTCCCCGTCGACGGTCAGGTGCAGGCCCTCGTCGTCGATCCGGTCGTACTCGGCCCCCGCGACCGTCTCCACGCCGCGGTGGCGCAGCTCCAGCCGGTGGATCCACCCCGTGGTCCTGCCCAGGCCCGCACCGACCTTGCCGGCCCTGCGCTGGACCAGGTGCACGGTGCGCGGCGACGCCGGACGCCGGGGCTCGCCGAGGCCGCCCCTGGAGGCGGGGTCGGTGTCCACGCCCCACCTGCGCAGGAACTCCCCGGTGTCGACGTCGCCCCCGCCGTCGGTGAGGAAGGCGGCCACGTCGAAGCCGATGCCGCCCGCGCCGATGACCGCCACGCGTTCGCCGACCTCGACGCTCCCGCGCAGGACGTCCGCGTAGCCCACCACCTTGGGGTGGTCCACGCCCGGGATCCCCGGCACGCGCGGGGTGACGCCGGTGGCGAGCACGACCTCGTCGTAGCCCTCCAGGTCGGCGGCCCCCACCCGGGCGCCCAGCCGCACGTCCACCCCGTGCCGGTCGAGCTGGACCCGGTAGTAGCGCAGGGTCTCGTCGAACTCCTGCTTGCCCGGTACGCGGCGGGCCAGGTTCAGCTGGCCGCCGATCTCCCCGGCCGCGTCGAACAGCGTGACCTCGTGCCCGCGCTCGGCGGCGGACACGGAGCAGGCGAGCCCGGCGGGTCCGGCGCCCACGACGGCCACCCTCCTGCGCAGGCGGGTGGGGGAGAGCACGAGTTCGGTCTCGTGGCAGGCGCGCGGGTTCACCAGGCAGGAGCTGGTCTTCAGGCTGAACGTGTGGTCCAGGCAGGCCTGGTTGCAGCCGATGCAGGTGTTGATCTGCTCGGGGGTGCCCGCCGCGGCCTTGGCGACGAAGTCGGGGTCGGCCAGGAAGGGGCGGGCCAGGGAGACCATGTCGGCGTCGCCCCCGGCCAGGATCGCCTCGGCCACCTCGGGGGTGTTGATGCGGTTGACCGCGACGAGCGGCACGGACACCCGGCCCCGGAGCCTGCGGGTCACCCAGCTGTAGGCGCCGCGCGGAACGGACGTGGCGATGGTGGGGATGCGCGCCTCGTGCCAACCGATGCCGGTGTTGATGATGGTCGCCCCGGCCTCCTCCACGGCCTTCGCCAGCCGGACCACCTCGTCGAACGTGGAGCCGCCGGGCACCAGGTCGAGCATGGACAGCCGGTAGACCACGATGAAGTCGGCGCCGACGCGTTCGCGCACGCGCCGCACGATCTCCACGGGGAAGCGCATGCGGTTCTCGAAGGAGCCGCCCCAGTCGTCCTCGCGCCTGTTGGTGGCCCGGGCGACGAACTGGTTGATCAGGTACCCCTCGGAGCCCATGATCTCCACGCCGTCGTACCCGGCGAGCCTGGCCAGTTCGGCGGCGCGGACGAAGTCCTCGATGGTGCGCTCGACCTCGTCGCTGGTGAGCGCCCGGGGTGTGAAGGCGCTGATGGGGGCCTGGATCGCGCTCGGCGCCACGGAGTCCTCGTTGAAGGCGTAGCGGCCGGTGTGCAGGATCTGCATGGCGATGCGCCCGCCCTCGCGGTGCACCGCCGCGGTGACCACGCGGTGCTCCTCGGCCTCCGCCTCGGTGGTAATCTTCGCGGCGCCCTTGTAGGTGGCGCCCTCGGGGTTGGGTGCGATGCCGCCGGTGACGATGAGGCCGACGCCGCCCCGGGCGCGCTCGGCGTAGAAGGCGGCCATCCGCTCGAAGCCGCCCGGCGCCTCCTCCAGGCCCAGGTGCATGGAGCCCATGACCACGCGGTTGGCGAGGGTGGTGAAGCCCAGGTCCAGCGGTTCCAGCAGGTGGGGGTAGTCGCCCATGTCGTCTCCTCGCGCGGTGCCTCGCGGGCCGGTGTCCGGTCGGCCCGCACTCATTATGCAACAAGTTGCAAAAAGGGTCGCGGGCGCACCTCGTGTACCGGGGGAGCGGGGTCGGATCAGCCGGGAACGGGAACGTGGGGCCGCCGGGGGCCTGTGGGAGGAGGCGGCTGGGTGTTCGCCGACGAGTTCGGCCGGCCGCTCAGCCCGAACACCGACCACCACGAGTGGAAGGCCCTGCTGCGGGAGGCCGGGCTGCGGGAGGCCGGGCTGCGGGAGGCGCGGCTGCACGACGCCCGGCACACCGCCGCGACCGTGCTGCTCATCCTGGAGGTACCTGAGCGGGCCGTGATGGGGATCATGGGGTGGTCCTCCTCCGCGATGGCGAAGCGCTACCAGCACGTGGTGGACGAGGTCCGCGCGGACGCCGCCGACCGTGTCGGTGGGTTGATCTGGGAGGCTCCCCGGGAGGAGGAGGGTGGCCCCGCCGCGGCCAACTGAGACCAAGAATGAGACCACCAACGACGAAGGCCCCGACCGGTGTCCGGTCGGGGCCTTTCGTTTCGGCTGCTAGCCGCCGCGGAGGATAGGGGATTCGAACCCCTGAGGCGTTGCCACCAACACGCTTTCCAAGCGTGCGCCCTAGGCCACTAGGCGAATCCTCCGCGAACAACTCTACATGCCGTCACGGGGTGCTCTGAACAGGTTTTCGCGGCCCCTCCCGGGGCCGTCCGGACGGTCCCGGAGCCGGGCTCCCCGATCCCGGGTCACAGGTCCCGGCTGGACCTCACCGCGCTGATGGCGTTGTTGCGGAAGGCGTCCACGAACAGCGAGTAGTCGGCCCGGGTCTGGGCCGCGTACCGGTGCGCGAAGTCCACGCACCACCGCGTGAACTCCGCCTCGCGGCCGTCGAGCACCGCCATGACCGCCTCCTCGGTCTGACCGCGCACGAGCGTGGCGTCCGCGTGCGAGTCGGACACGCAGTGCGCCTTGGCGGTGGCGCGCCCCAGGTAGTCCAGCACCGGCGCGATCTCCGCGGGCTCGGTGAGGTCGTCCCAGTCCAGGTCGTTGGTGTAGGGGGAGACCTCGCTCACCACGAAGCCCACGCCGCCCATCTCGGTGTGGCCCAGCAGCGGGTCCGCGTGCGCCTGGAGCGCCCGCTGGGACATCGCGGTGCGGTGCCCGTGGTGCTGGAAGTGGTCCATGATGCGCTGGTCGGTCACCACACGCGAGGGCGCCGCCACGTTGCCCTGCTTCATGGACAGCACGATGTCGTTGTCCCAGGCCTCCGACTGGCCCTCGATGAGCAGGGTGTAGGCGGGCAGCCCCGCCGAGCCGATCCCGAAGCCGCCGCTGCCCACCACGTCCTTGACCGCGTAGTTGATCGACGCGTACCGCCGGTCCTCGGGGATGGTGCCCAGGTAGGCCTCGTAGGCGGCCAGGACCCGTTCCCGCTCGGCGTCGTCCAGGCGGCGGGCCCGGGGGCCCTCGGCGAAGCGGCGGGTGTACCCGTCGCGGGTCGTCATGGACGACAGCATCTCGGCGCGGCTGTTGAGCCGGGTCTTCTGGAGCACGTCGTGCACGGTGCCGTCGGTGTTGCCCAGCTTGAGCGAGAACTCCGAGTCGTTGCCCGTCGTCGCGAACTCGCGCACCTGGGCGATGTAGGCGTCGACGTAGTGCGGCAGGAGCGCGCTGATGTCCTCGTCGGACAGGGCCTTCTGCCAGCCCATGACCCCGATGCTGGCCGCGAACCTGAGCACGTCCCAGGTGAAGTGGCCGAGGTAGGCCTCGTCGAAGTCGTTGACGTCGAACACCAGCCGCCCGGTGGAGTCCATGTAGGTGCCGAAGTTCTCCGCGTGCAGATCACCCTGGATCCACACCCGCGAGGTGCGTTCGTCGGCCCAGGGGTCGTCCATGCCCGAGACGTCGTCGTAGAAGAGCGCGGCGCTGCCCCGGTAGAAGGCGAACGGGTTGGCCGCCATCTTGCGGAACTTGACGCGGAACGCCGCCGGGTCGGCGGACATCAGGTCCGAGAAGGCGTTCTCCAGCGTGGCGACGATGAGGTCGCGGCGCTCCGCGGAGCTGTCGGTGGAATCGAGCCGGTCGAGCATGCCCATGCCGTCCATGATCTCTGAGAGGTTACGTGTGTGCCGGTCCAGGCCCCGTGGGCCCTGTGCCCGAGATGAGACGCCCGGTCCGGGAGGCGCGTTCCGCCTGATTTCCGTGTTCCGGAGGGCGGCCCGCTCCGGGGGGCGGCCTGCTCCGGAGGACGTCCCGCTCCGGAGGGCGACGCGCCCCCGGGGAGGGGGCGGGGCGCGGGTTGCCCGAGCGGTCCGGGGTTCGGATACACTCGGGGCAGACCCCTCGTGCGGCGTCACCCTATGAACCTCCCCAGGGCCGGAAGGCAGCAAGGATAAATGGGCTCTGGCGGGTGCGCGGGGGGTCCTTTGTCTTTCTCCGGCCCGGTCGAACCCCTCCCGGTCCTCGTCAACCGGCGCGAGCTGTCACCGCCCGCGGGTTGAATGGACACGTGGCAGGGACCAGGGGAGGAATCACACCGTGAGCATCGCGCTGTACCGCAAGTACCGGCCCGCGACGTTCGGCGAGGTGCGTGGCCAGGAACACGTGACGGACCCGCTGCGCCAGGCGCTGCGCAGCGGACGGATCAACCACGCCTACCTGTTCAGCGGCCCGCGCGGCTGCGGCAAGACCACCAGCGCCCGCATCCTGGCCCGCTCCCTCAACTGCGCCGAGGGCCCCACCCCCGACCCCTGCGGCACCTGCGACTCCTGCGTCGCCCTGGCCCCCGACGGCGGCGGCAGCATCGACGTCATCGAGATCGACGCCGCCTCCCACGGCGGTGTGGACGACGCCCGCGACCTGCGCGAACGCGCCTTCTTCTCCCCGGTCAACTCGCGCTACAAGATCTACATCATCGACGAGGCGCACATGGTGACCCGGGAGGGCTTCAACGCCCTCCTCAAGCTGGTCGAGGAGCCCCCGCCGCACCTGAAGTTCGTGTTCGCGACCACCGAGCCCGAGAAGGTCATCGGCACGATCCGCTCGCGGACCCACCACTACCCGTTCCGCCTGATCCCGCCGAGCACCCTCAAGGAACTCATGGAGGACCTGCTCAAGGAGGAGGGCGTCTCCTACGACCCGGCCGCGCTGCCGCTGGTCGTGCGCGCGGGCGCGGGCTCGGCGCGCGACACGCTCTCGGTGCTGGACCAGCTCATCGCCGGTTCGGACGAGGGCGGCATCACCCGGGAGGGCGCCGTCTCCCTGCTGGGTTACACCGACTCCAGTCTGCTCGGCGAGATGGTCGACGCGCTCGGCGCCCGTGACGGCGCCGCCGTGTTCGGCCTGATCGACCGCGTGGTGGAGGGCGGACTCGACCCGCGCCGGTTCACCACGGACCTGCTGGAGCGCTTCCGCGACCTGGTCGTCCTGGCCGCCGTGCCCGACGCCCTGGACAAGGGCCTGGTCAACGTCGACCCGGAGGCGACGGAGCGGATGAAGGACCAGGCCGCGCGTCTGGGCCCGGCCGAGCTGATCCGCGCGGCCGACATCCTCAACCAGGGCCTGACCGAGATGCGCGGCGCCACCGCGCCCCGTCTGCTGCTGGAACTCATGTGCTCGCGGGTGCTTCTCCCGGCCGCCGACGGCGACCAGGGCCTGGCCCTGCTGGCCCGCCTGGAGCAGATGGAGCGCCGGATCGCCTCCGGTGCCGTCGCCCCTTCCGCCGCGCCGGTCCAGCCCGCCCCCGCTCCCGCTCCCGCGC
>NZ_QPFC01001346.1:0-5134 GCF_003427465.1 Nocardiopsis sp. TNDT3
GCGTCGGCGCGGATCGCCACGGAGGCGGGCGTGCACACCCTGCTCACCTCCGCCGCGAACGCCCGCACGGCCCTGGAGGGCGGGCCGGCGGGCACCCTGTTCGCCCCGGCGCGGGGACGGCGCCCCTCGGCCCGCCAGCTGTGGCTGGCGCACGCCACGGCGGGCCGGGGCAGCCTGGTCCTGGACCCCGGCGCGGTCACGGCGGTGGTGCGGGAGAAGGCGTCCCTGCTCCCGGCCGGTGTGGTGAGGGTGACCGGCGACTTCAACGCCGGCGACCCGGTGGACCTGTGCGACGAGGACGGCGCCGTCGTCGCCCGCGGACTGGTCAACTACGACGCCGCCGAGGTGCCCGACCTGATGGGAAGGTCCACACGGTGGCTGGCCCGTGAGATGGGCCCCTCCTACGAGCGCGAGCTGGTGCACCGGGACGACCTGGTCGTGCTCTAGACCGCGTACCCGGACCGCCGCGACACCTCTGTGGCAATGTCGGGGACACCCCCCGAGGAGAGTGGAGACACCCATGCCTAGCCTGGTGGCGAGAATGCTCGCTGTGGCGTTCCGGGTGGCGCGCAAGCGCCCCATGGAGACCGTCGAGGGCGCGCGCGAGCGCATCGACGAGGCCAAGGACGACCCCGAGCCGCCGCACTGGGTCGCCAAGCGCCACGAGACCACCCGGCGGGAGGTCGGGGGCTTCGCGAGCTACACGGTCCTCGCCCGGGACCGGGAGGAGGACCCCGACAAGGCCGTCCTGTACGTGCACGGGGGCTCCTACATCAGCGAGATCTCCCCCTGGCACTGGGTGCTGATCTCGCGCATGGCGGACGTGGGCTGTCGGGTGGAGGTGCCCATCTACGGGCTGGCGCCCCAGCACACCTACCGCGAGGCGTTCGGCTTCCTCCACACCGTGTACCGCGACCTGCTGGAGCACGTCGCGCCGGAGCGCACGGTGTTCGCCGGGGACTCGGCCGGGGCCGGGCTGGCGCTCGCCCTCGCGCAGACGCTGCCCGGGGAGGGCCTGCCCCAGCCCGCGCGGCTCATCCTGGTCTCCCCGTGGACGGACCTGACCATGTCCAACCCCGACATCGCCGAGGTGGAGGGCCGGGACCCCTGGCTCAGCCCGGTCGGCCTCAAGGAGGCCGCCAAGGTGTGGGCGGACGGCGACGACCTGTCCCTGCCCCGGCTCAGCCCCGTCAACGGCGTGCTCTCCGGCCTGCCGCCCATGGACCTCTACATCGGCACCCGCGACGTGTTCCTGCCCGACACCAGGCGCCTGCGCTCGCTCGTCGCGCGGGCCGGGGGAGAGGTGGACCTGCACGAGGAGGAGGGGGCCTTCCACGTCTACCCGCTGGTCCCGGTTCCCGAGGGCAGCCGGGCACGGGCGCGGATCATCGGCACCGTCCAGGACCTGTGAGACCTCCGGGGCGGGGCGGAGGCCCTAGGATGCGGGCGTGAGCGAACGAACGACGCGCCGAAGCGAGGACCACCCCCACCGGGGCGAGGTCCGCGAGATCCCCACCGCCGCCAGCGCCACCAGGCTCGTCTACGCGCCCGAGCGCGACGGACTCGCCGACGCGGGCGAGATCGTGTGGACGTGGGTCCCCTACGAGGAGGACCCGGGGCGGGGCAAGGACCGCCCGCTGCTGGTGGTCGGCCGCCGGGGCGGGCGGCTGCACGGGCTGATGCTGTCCTCCCGGCGCCCCGACGCGTGGGAGCGCCAGGACTGGCTGCCCGTCGGCTCGGGCCCCTGGGACCGGGAACAGCGTGACTCCTACGTGCGGGTGGACCGGCTCTTCGAGTTCGACGAGGACGACATCCGCCGGGAGGCGGCCGTCATGGACGAGGAGCTGTTCTGGATGGTCGCCGACGTCCTGCGGGCCCGCTACGGGTGGAGCTGAGCGGCGGAGGGCGGTCGCCCGTCCGGGGGCCCGGGGACGGCCGGGTCTCCACCGGAAGGGCGGTCGGACCCCGGGGCGCAGGACCGCCGCCGGGGCCCCGCGGCCCCCGTCGCCTCAGGAGAGGGCCAACAGGCGTACGGGGCCGCCGGAACCGCCCCGGATGTTGGCGACGCCGACGATCGCCATAGCGCCGCTCTCGGGAGCCCTCTCCAGGTGGGCGACCATCTCGACGGCGTACTTGTTCTCTCCGAGGAGGAACACGTGCGCCTCGGGGTTGGAGGCGGAGTCGGGCCCGTAGTCGAAGCTCGGGGTGTCCACGGCGATCCCGGCGATGTCCCGCGCGCTCAGCAGCCAGTCGATCGCCTCGATGTCGAACCCGGGGAAGTGGGCGACGCCGTCGCTGTCGCGGTTGAGCATCGCCTCCTCGCTCTGGAGTACCCGCGCGCTCCATCCGGAGTCCATGGCGACCAGGGCGCCCCGGGGGATGCGGCCGTGGCGCCTTTCCCAGCGGCGCAGGTCCGCCACGGTGACCTGGGCGTCGTAGTGCCTCGCGGCGCGGTCGGCGATGCGGACGACGACGAGCGGACAGACCAGGTCGCGCGGGTCCACCTCGTGGGTGTGCAGTGCGTCAGCGCTGTCGTTGAAGTGCCACGGCGCGTCGAAGTGGGTCCCGGTGTGCTCGTCGATCTCCAGCTTGAGCGCGTTGAAGCCGTCCTCCTCGATCGAGGCGAACTGGAAGATGTTCGGGTCGAGGATGTAGGGCCGGTAGATCGGGAAGTCGTTGTGGAGGACGTGGGTGAGGTCGGTGACCGTCAGCCGCGACGGGCTGATCCCGGCGATGGTCTGGGCGTGGGCGGACTCCACCGGCCCTCCGAGGGCGCCGATCCCGGTGAGCACGGCGCCGACGGCCGCCGAACCGGTCAGCATGCGCCTGCGGCCCAGGCCCGCGCCGGCCGGGCGCGCGGGCGGCGCGGGCCGCTCCGCCGTGATCGTGCCCCCCGGCGTTTCCGGGGCGTGCCCCGATGCGGTCATGAACGTCTTCCGGGCCTTGTGGATCACGTGGGGTCCGCACATCGCAGTGTTCCTCTTCCAGGTCTGCTGTCTGTTCGATCTGGAATGAGTATACGATCTCTTATGCAAAAGTGAAGCCTGTGCCCCATGCGATGCCTTGTTTTCAGGGCGGACGCGGACCGGCGGCCTCGCCGCGGAAGGTGACCGGGCGGACACGCGGTCGGGCCGGCGCGCAGGCTCGTGCCCGTGCCGGGAGGTGTCGTTCTCCGGCGGGGAGGCCGGAAGGGCCGGAGCGTTTGGGGTGTGTCCGGAGCCGGCACGGCGTTTTCCGCCGTTCCCCGAACCCGTTGTGTGTAACGGAGTGCGCCCCGTCCTCCGGACCGCCGCGCCCGCCCGGGGAACGGAGGGAATTGCTCCTCGACGTGACAGCCCGCGTCCCGCCGTATTTCGCGGGAGCCGCGCTCGCGCCGCGCCGGTGAATTCCCGCCCGGCCCTGTGCGGGGGCCGGGTGGCGGGAACGGGTTACGCGGAGCAGCGGCCCCGGGGGGCGGTGCGGACCACCATCGTCGGCGCCGAGCCGTCCGAGGACTGGTCCAGCAGCCGCCGGGAGAGGGTCACCTCGAAGGTCTCGGGGGCCTCCTCGATGACCTCCGCCAGGGCCAGGCAGCCCGACACCACGTGGTGCCGGATCCACTCGACGGTGTACAGGTCCGGCTCCGTCCCGGGGCGGAGCCGGACCCGCAGGCGCAGCCGCTCGTTCTCGGTGTGCGGACGGATCAGGACCACCTGGGCGGCTTCCACCGAGTCGAGTTGGAGGGCGAGCGACGCCAGGTCGGCGGGGGACACCAGACTGCTGAGCGGACCGTAGGGCGCGTCTATGCGGCTGTTGGTCCGCAGGGGCCGGCCGGGCAGCTCGCAGGTGCACGACGTCCACTCGGCCCCGGTGCCGGTGTCGTAGCGCAACAGGGGGACGACCGCCTTCCTGTGCGTGACGGTCACGAGCATGCGCCCGTTGACGACCTCGGTGTGCTGGTAGGGGAGCGGGTGGAAGGTGTCGATCGCGCAGTCGGGTCCGCTGTGCCCGATGATCCAGGTCTCCGCGGAGCCGAACAGCGCCCATGTGCGCAGGTGGGGGAAGTGCGTGCGGATCAGCGAGCGCGTCCCCGCGTCCATCGCCGGTCCACTCCAGAGCACCTTGCGCAGGAAGTCCAGGCGCCGTCCGGACGCGGCGCAGAAGCGCAGGACGCGCTGGACGGTGTCCAGGGTGGCGGCGAGGGCGCTCACCCCGTGCCGCTCGAAGAGGTCGAGGCACGGCTCGATCATCTGGTCCGTCGGGGCGTCGAGCGACAGGGTAGGGACGCCGGCCCGTGCGGCGAGCGCGTTGTGCAGGTCGTGCGACGCGCGCATGTGGAACGGGGTGCTCAGGCTCGCGACCAGGTCCCCCGGTGCGAAGGGCTGAAGGTGCGGGGCGATCTCGTCCACGTGGAGGTCGGAGGGGAGCGCGCCCAAGCGGCTCGTGGACGTCGTTCCCCCCATGAGGTGGAGCGAGGCCCGGGAGAGTTCGGCCGGGGACTCCCGCATCATCGTGTCGACGGCCTCGCCGAGCTCCTCACGGGTGAGGGGAGGCAGGTCCACCAGGCGGGGCCTGCGCCCCAGCACGAGGTAACGGCCGTACTTGCGCCGCATGGACGGGATCCTCGCCAGGCGCTGTAACGCGTGGGCCAGGGAGAGCGGCCCCTCCACTTTTCCTCCGATATTCATCGTCATTCTCGTGCTCGCATCTCTGGGTGTCAGGGATTTCGTTCATCCCGCCGGGGCGGCTGCGGTGACGTTAATGAATGTGGAATTCCCGTTAATTCTTCTCGGGGAAATGCCTTCGTTGGCGGCATGGCAGGTTCGGGGCCGTTGGACAGTAAATCAGATTCCCCCACCGAGGAACATGGTGAAGATTTCCCCTGCTGGTAAGCGTGTGATCACCGCAGGTCATGTGTACTTGTTGGGAGACGCCTCGGAGCGTGTTCCCCCGGTGGCCGGATGCGGTCGAGTGACCTTGCTCACCGCTCCTGGCCGCCGTGCGGGGTGAAGGCGGAGGCCGCGGGAGGCGCCGGGACGCGGCCCGGCGTGCGCGGGGAGAGGGCCCGGTGCGACCGTGTCGCTTCGGCGGTCCCGCCGGTGGGCCCCGGTCCGCGCCGGAGCCCCGGCGGTGCCGAGTGCCGTCGGCACCGCCG
>NZ_QPFC01001347.1:0-2429 GCF_003427465.1 Nocardiopsis sp. TNDT3
CGCCACGAGACCAGCGCGCCCGCCCACCCCACCCAGGCGCCCACGTCCTGGCGGGTCCCGCGCACAGTACACGGAGAGGCCCATGGCAAGCCACGACACCACCACGCTGCCGGCCGGAGCCACCGCCCGCCTGGGACAGGCGCCCGCACCCGAGATCCTGGACCCGGCCGAGCGCATGAGTGTCGACGAGCTTCGCGCCCTGCAGCTCAAGCGCCTCCGGTGGACCCTGGAGCACGCCTACGCCAACGTGCCCCTGTACCGCCGCAAGTTCGACGAGGCCGGGGTGCGCCCCGAGGACCTGCGCGAACTGGCGGACCTGCGCCACTTCCCGCACACCACCAAGGCCGACCTGCGCGACAACTACCCCTTCGGGATGTTCGCCGTCCCCCAGGACAGGGTCAGCCGCATCCACGCCTCCAGCGGGACCACCGGCCGCCCCACCGTCGTGGGCTACACCCGCGAGGACATCGACACCTGGGCCGAGGTGGTGGCCCGCTCCATCCGCGCCGCGGGCGGACGCCCCGGGCACAAGGTGCACGTCTCCTACGGCTACGGGCTCTTCACCGGCGGGCTGGGCGCCCACTACGGCGCCGAGAGGCTCGGCTGCACGGTCATCCCCGCCTCGGGCGGGCAGACGGCCAAGCAGGTGCAGCTCATCCAGGACTTCGAGCCCGACATCATCATGGTCACCCCCAGCTACATGCTGACACTGATGGACGAGTTCGAGCATCAGGGAATCGACCCGCGTACGACCTCGCTCAAGGTCGGCATCTTCGGCGCCGAGCCCTGGACCGAGAAGATGCGCACCGAGATCGAGGAGCGCTTCGACATCCACGCCGTGGACATCTACGGCCTGTCCGAGGTCATGGGTCCGGGCGTGGCCAACGAGTGCGTGGAGACCAAGGACGGCCTGCACGTGTGGGAGGACCACTTCTACCCCGAGGTGCTCGACCCCGTCACCCAGGACGTGCTGCCCGACGGGTCCAACGGCGAACTGGTCTTCACCTCGCTGACCAAGCAGGCCATGCCGGTGATCCGCTACCGCACCCGCGACCTGACCGCGCTGCGCCCGGGCACGGCCCGGCCCATGCGGCGCATGGACAAGGTGACCGGCCGCAGCGACGACATGATCATCCTGCGCGGCGTGAACGTCTTCCCGACCCAGATCGAGGAGATCGTGCTGGGCCTGGACGGGCTGGCCCCGCACTTCCAGCTGGTGCTGACCAAGGAGGGGCGCCTGGACCGCATGGCGGTGCGCATCGAGGCGGCCCCGGACTGCACCGCCGAGCGGCGCGTGGCCCTGAGTGAGCAGATCGTGGCGACGGTCAAGGACAGGGTCGGCGTGAGCGTGACCGTGGACGTGGTCGACCCCGAACAGATCGAGCGCTCGGTGGGCAAGTTCCGCCGCATCATCGACCAGCGTCCCAAGGAGTGACGGGACGCGAATGACGCACGGCCGCCGCGGGGCGGATGGGAGGACTCCGCGGCGGCCGTGTCGTGTGCGGCGAGGAGTCGGGGCGGGTCGCCCGGCGGGCGGGAACGGGCGGAGGCGCTGCGCGGGGCGGGATGTCGCACCGCCCTGGCAGAGTGTCGCCCATGCCCGTGACGCACCCGTTGACCTTCCCCCGCCCACGGGCGTTTCGGGCTCAGCGTCATCCCGAGAGGCCAGACGGTGCGGCTGGACGAGCCCGGGAGGGTGTTCACCGCCGGGGGCGAGGCCTGAGCTCCGGGGCGGGGCGGCCCCTCAGGAGGCGTCGGCGCGTCCGTGCAGCAGGCAGAACTCGTTGCCCTCGGGGTCGGCCAGCACCGTCCACCGGGCGTCCTCGGGCTGCCCCACGTCCACCTTCACCGCGCCCAGCCCCAGCAGCCTCTCCAGTTCCTGGGCCACCGTCAGTCCGCCGGTGACGCGCAGGTCCAGGTGCAGGCGGTTCTTGACGCTCTTGCGCTCGGGCACGGTGAACACGTCGACCCCCAGGTCCGCCCCCTCGTGCGGAGCGAGGCTGAACCCGTCCTCGGCCTCCTCCACGATCGGCCAGTCCAGCACACGGCTCCAGAACGCGGCCACGGTCTCGGCGTCGACCGCGTCGATGGCGATCACACAGATACGGCTTCCCATACCCGCACCCTACGGGTGACCGCCGACAACCCGCCCGGAGGCGGCTAACCCGCGCGGCCGTCCTCCAGGCGCGCGTCGCGCACCGCGTTGGCGACGAGCACCCGGTTCGGCGCGTCCAGCTTGGCCATCACCCGGCCGACGACCGCCTTGACGTTGCTGACGCTCATGAACAGGTCCTCGGCGATCTCGGTGTTGGACAGGCCCCGGCTCACGGCCAGGGCCACCTCGCGCTCGCGGTCGGAGAGCGCGGACAGGCGTTCGCGGGCCCGGTCTCGCGCCTCGTCGTCCCCGCCGCCGACGGCCAGGCCGATGA
>NZ_QPFC01000158.1:0-1302 GCF_003427465.1 Nocardiopsis sp. TNDT3
TGCGTGAGGACGCCATCCGGCCGCGACCCGTCATCGACCCCGCCCTGCCCGACCGCCAGCGCCGGGAGGCCTCCCTGGGGGCACGGCCTCCGGAACCCCCGCCCAGAGGCGGCGGAGGGCCCCCCGAGGCCCGCCCTCCGAGGCTGTCCGACAGCGGTGTCCACCTGCTCGGCGTCGGGTTCACCACGACCCTGGCCCTGATCACGGCGGGCTGGTACCTGGGCATGGTGATCGCCAGCGTCAGCCTCGTCGCCTACGTCGCGGCCCTGGCCTTCCGGCGGGACGCCCACCCCGCCGTGCGGGCCGCGGGCGCCGCGGCGGGGGCGGGCACGCTGGTCACCGCGCCGGTTTGGCTGCTGGACGTCGTGCCCCAGGACCCCTCCCCGGGCATCCCGTGGGTGGTGTTCGGGGTGCTCGTCGCCGTGGTCACCGCCGACACCCTCACCTCGCGGGTGCGCCGGACCGACCGGGAGCGGTACCGGGAGCGCGTGGTGCTGCCCGACGACGTCAGTGAGGGCGACCACGCCCTGCTGGTGGAGGTGCAGCGCACGATCGACCTGGTGCGCGGGGCCCGGACCGAACTCGGCGGGGAGTCCCTGGACACCGACCGGGCGCTGACCGTCCTGCACGAGCAGGAGTGGCGCATCGCCTCGCTCCTGGCCCGGCAGCGCGAACTGCGCCGCTCCCACCAGCGCCGCTGGCAGCGGGCGGTCTCTCCCCGCGTCAGGGAGGCGCTCAAGCCCCAGCGAGAGCACCTGCACGCCGTCGAGGAGGCCGTGCGCGCCCGGGTCGCCCAGATCACCGAGTACGGACGCCTGGTCGAGCAGGCCGTCGCGGCCCACCGGGAGTGGGAGCAGTGCCAGGATGCGGTGGACTCGACCGCGGAGTACACCGAACACCTGGCCGCGGCGGGCTTCCTCGGCACCCGGGCCGCGGACGTCGCCGAACTCGCCGCCACCGCAGCCCTCGCCCGGCAGGTCCGCGACGAGCGCGTCAGCCGCCTGGCCGGACACGACCTGGTCGCCCACGGGTGAGCCCCCGCGGCCACCGCGTCCGGGGCGCGCGGCCGTGGGCCCCCGGACACCGCGGCACCGGTTGCGACCAGCATCGCGGTAGTTGTCCGGATGCGGACAGTGGGGACTTCGGCAATCGTCCCCAAACGCCTCCGGCTTCTGACACATTGGGCGAATGAGTGAAGTCAGGGAGAGCGTCCACCCCCTCACCTCCGCCAAGGAGACGGTGTCGGTCGGGGTCGCCTCGGGCCGGGGCGGGTTCGTCGAACTCCTCCGGGACGCCCGCCGG
>NZ_QPFC01001348.1:0-1824 GCF_003427465.1 Nocardiopsis sp. TNDT3
CCGCCCTCCCATCCGACCGGCAAGCACGAGGAGCCGTTATGACCTCCACCCATGAGCACGTCGACCAGCTTCCCGTTCCCTGCGCCCCGGAGAACGGCCCGCCCCTGATCCCCCTGTGCGACCGCGAGCACGAGACCATGGTGGTCGGGCCCGACTCGCCCAGTACCGAGGCCACCCTGCGCGCGCTGCGCTCCATGGACTGCACCGCGGGCGTCCTGGCCCACTTCGACTGTCCCGCCGAGGCCATCGCGCACCTGGGCCGGCGCGGATGGGACTTCGTCTTCCACGTCCGCCGGTCCGGCGCCGAGGACACGGCGGCCCTGCGCGAGGCGGCCCGGGGGGCACGGGGCAAACACCTGTCCGTGCTGTCGGCGTCCGACCGTTCACCGGGGTGCCCGCTCAACGAGACCGGCACGGACGCCCTGGTCTCGGTGGACGAGCTGTCCCCGGCCGACCTGCACTTCGCCTTCTGGCAGCTCGAACGGGGCCGCGTCTACCTTTCCCCCGGTCTGGTCGACCGGGCCGCCGCCCACGGGCGGCGCCTGCACGGCGTGCCGGGCCCGGCCACCCGCCTGACCGAACGCGAACGCCAGACGCTGGCCCTCATGGCGCGCGGGCTGGAGAACAAGGAGATCGCCGCCCAGCTGCGGATCTCCCTGCACGGGGCCAAACGCAACGTCGCGCAGGTCCTGACCAAGCTCGACTGCACCAACCGGACCATGGCCGTGGTCAAGGCGATGAGCGGGACGGCGTGCGGACTCGACCACCTGGCGCGGGGGAACTGAGGCGTCCCCGGGTCCCGTACCGGCGCCGCCCCGGGCCCGGCCCGTCGAGGCGCGGCGGCACGGGCGGTACCGTCCCGCGCGCGTCCGCACCCGCCCCGGCGGCGTGCCCTTCCGGCACCGGCCGCCCCGGGTGTCAGCCGCCGTCCTGTTCGAGGTCGAAGCGCTCGCGTGCCCGCTCGATCTCGGGCGTGTGCGCCGAGATCCAGTCGAGCAGCACGTCCACCGGGTGCCGGAGCGTCTTGCCCAGCGGGGTGATCCGGTACTCGACGGCGACCGGCCGCGAGCCGACCACCGCGCGGTGCACGATGCCGTTGCGTTCGAGGCGGCGCAGGGTCGCGGTGAGCGACTTCTGGGTCACCGAGGGGATCGCGCGGCGCAGTTCGTTGAAGCGCGAGGGGCGCTCGCAGAGCACGTTGAGCACCTCCATCGACCACTTGTCCAGGATCTGGTTGAGGAGCTCGCGGTGCGGCGCGGTGATGCCGATGTCGTCGTGGGCTGCCTGCCCGGTATCCGTCATGACACCTGGTTTCGTTGAAGTTTCCTTTTGATACCAGGTATCAACGTTAGACCAAGTCGGTACCAGTAGCGAGGACACAGGCGATGGCCGTTCAGCGTTTCACCCCCGAGGGCATGATGCAGCCCACCCCGTACCACCACGTCGCGGTCGGCACCGGTACGCGCCACGTGCACGTCAGCGGACAGGTCGCCCGCCGCGCCGACGCGACCCCGGTGGCCCCGGGCGACCTCGCCGGGCAGGTGGCCCAGGTGCTGCGCAACACCGCGGCGGGCCTGGCCGGGGCGGGAGCGACGTTCGACGACGTCCTGCGGCTGACCTTCTACGTCACGGCGTGGGAGCCCGGCAAGATCGACGCCTTCATGGCGGGGGTCGCCGAGGTGGCCGAGGAGATCGGTCTGCCGACGCCGCTGCCGCCCTCGTCGCTCATCGGCGTGGACTACCTCTTCGAACCCGACGTGCTCGTCGAGGTCGAGGCGACGGCCCTCCTCGACTGACGACCGCCACCGGGCGCGGGGGGGGGGG
>NZ_QPFC01001349.1:0-3855 GCF_003427465.1 Nocardiopsis sp. TNDT3
GGGCGGGCCACCGCCCTCGACGGTCGCCGCGCGCGGTACTCTCCCCGTCCGGGCGCCCTTCGACGCGGGAACGGGGCCGCGGCGGGCGCGGTGGTGTCTCCGGTGAGACGGCCCGGGCCCGCACCGGGGCCCACCACCCTCAACTTCGCAGACCCACCTCCGCCGCCTCCCGAACCCCGTGGACCGCTCCCCGAGGGGCCCGAAGGCCGCGCGCGGGGGCGTCCGTACGCGCGCAGCGGCCTCCGGCGCGGACCGGAAGGCCGAGAGTCCCCGGTCCGGGCCGCGGCACCGTGGGACCCTGGAAGCGGACCGCGCCGACGGGCGCGGACCCGATCGGCGGCGGGGCGCCCGACCGCGCGGGAGTGTCCGAGAGGGATGAACACCCGGCTTACGGAACGGTTTTCGGACGCCGGAACGATGCCCGAATCCACACGCTCGGTTATCGGCTGAACCCAAATCCTCGGTTTGGGTGGAGAACACTGCTGGTTGCACGTGCCACGGCGACACCCCCCGCGCTACAGTTCGTGCACAGTTGCGGGCCTCGCTGCCCGCGGCGCGGCGGTGCCCTCCGGTCGGCACCTCCGGCAACCACGGCCAGGGCGTGCCCCACACAGCCCCGTACGCCGGCCCCCGGCGGCGACGCGGCTCCCGCGCCCATCCCGACCGTGCCGTCCGAGAACCGAACCCCCGCTGGTGAGCGGGTGTGCAACGCAGGGGACACATGAAGCCCACACCGACCGCCAAGACCACCCGGCTACTGCGCTCCACCGCGCAGCGGCTCGTCGCGGTGCTCCGGCGCAAGGTGCTGTTCCGTTACCGGCTCGTCCTGATCACCCTCGTCGCCCTGGCCGTCGGCATCGGCGTCGGTGCCGTGTGGGGTCCCACCGGCTGGTTCCCGCCCAGTTCCACCATCCTCACCGTCCTCGCGGGCGGCCTCCTCCTCAAGCGCAAGAGCCTGGCCTTCCTGCTGGCCGTGGTCGCCGCCGTCCTGGTCTTCGTCGCCTTCATGCTCGACTTCGGCCAGGTGGGCCCCGGCCTGCTGGTCACCATCGGCGTCACCGCGGTGCTGTCCTACCTGCTGTCCGGGGTGCGCGAGCGCCTCGGCGTCCAGGGCCTCAGCGGCGAGATGATGCTGCTGGACCTGCGCGACCGCCTGCGCCGCCAGGGCAAGCTGCCCCGGCTGCCCGAGGGCTGGGGGCGCACCGCGGTCCTGCGCCAGGCGGGCGGCTCGTCCTTCGGCGGCGACTTCGTCGTCTCCATCCGCAGGGAGAACCGGCTGGACGTGGCCGTCGTGGACGTCTCCGGTAAGGGAGTGGACGCCGGAACCCGGGCCCTGCTGCTCTCCGGCGCCTTCAGCGGGCTGATCGGGGCCGTCCCCACCCGCGACTTCCTGGCCCACTGCAACGACTACCTCATGCGTAACAGCGGCGGCGAGGGCTTCGTCACCGCCGTGCACCTGAGCGTGGACCTGGACACCGGCGAGTACCAGATCGCCTCCGCCGGACACCCGCCCGCGCTGCACTACGACAGCGGCGGCGGGCTGTGGAGCACCACCGAGGCCAAGGGCGTGGTCCTCGGCGTCATCCCCGAGATGACCTACACCTCCGTCGAGGGCAGACTCCGGCCCGGCGACGCCATCATGCTCTGCACCGACGGCCTCATCGAGACCCCGGGCGAGGACCTCGACGCCGGAATCGACCGCCTCCTCGGCGCGGCCGAGCAGCTCGTCCCGCGCGGTTTCGCCACCGGGGCGGACGAGATCGTGGACACCCTCAGCAGGGACAAGAACGACGACTGCGCCCTGGTCGTCCTCTGGCGGGACTGACCCGCCGGGCGGCCTCTGGCGCGCTGGTGAGGCGTCCGGTGTGCTCTTGGACCGCCTCGACGGGTAGGGTCGGGGTGCTCCCCGTCCCGCGTACGGCGGTCAGACCGTACACGTCCCCGGATCACCGTGCCCGCCCTTTCCGCCCCCGGAAGACCCATCCGACGCACGGTTCACCACACCAGTGACAACGGGACCGGAGCGGGGCCGTGGAACCACCGGCCCACCGCTTTTCCCAGGATCCGGTGCCGCCCGTGGTGCTTCCCACCGGGCGCAGAAGAATGCGAGGGGGTGCTTCGCATGTCAGAAGGCGAGCGCGCTGAAGAACTGATCGATCTGGTCGAGAACAACGACCTGACCGGTATCCGGCTCTGGTTGGCCGAACACAGGCCCTACGAGATCGCCGACGAACTCTCCCGCATGGACGGCAGTGAGGCGATCATCCCCTTCCGGCTCCTGGACAAGGACCGCGAGCTGGAGGTCTTCGAGGAGCTCGACCCCGGCCAGCAGCAGTCCATCCTGCTCGGGCTGCGCGACACGGCCTTCCACGAGATCCTCGAGGAGATGGACCCGGACGACCGGGCCCGTCTGATCGGCGAGGCGCCAGCCAAGATCGCCACCCGTGCCCTGGCCGGGCTCAGCCCCGCCGAACGCAGGATGACCGCCGCCCTGCTGGGATACCCCGAGGACTCCGTCGGCCGGTACATGACCCCCGAGACGGTCATCCTGCACCGCGACCTCACGGTGGGCCGCGCCCTGGAGGTCGTGCGCGCGCGGGGGGCCGACGCCGAGACCATCTACACCCTGCCAGTGGTCAGCGACGGCCGCCGCATGGTCGGGACGGTGACGCTGGGCGACCTCGTGGTCAGCGACGACGAACGGCTGATCAAGGACATCGTGGACGTGTTCGCGCCGCGCGTGCGCGCCGCGGAACCGGTCGAGGACGCCGCCCGCCTGATGCAGGAGGCCAACCTGGTCGCCCTGGCGGTGGTGGACTCCGAGGAGCGCTTCGTGGGTCTGCTGACCTTCGACGACGCCCTGGAGGTCATCGAGGCCGCCGACTCCGAGGACATGGCCCTCCAGTCCGGTGCGAGCCCGGTCGGCGAGCACTACGTGTCCGTCGGGGTGCTGCGCCTGGTCGGCGCGCGCTCGGTGTGGCTGATGCTGCTCATCGTGGCGGCCACGCTCACGGTCAACGTGATGCAGGCCTTCGAGTCGGCCCTGGAGGCGGTCACCGCCCTGGCCCTGTTCGTGCCGATGCTCATCGGCACGGGCGGCAACGTCGGCGCCCAGTCGGCCACCGCGATCGTGCGCGCCCTGGCCGTGGGCGAGGTCCGGGTGCGCGACCTGCCCTCGGTGATCTGGAAGGAGGCCCGGGTCGGCCTGCTGCTGGGACTCCTCCTGGCCGTGCTGGCCCTGGGCATCGGCTCCCTGCTGGTGGGCGTGGACGTCGCCGTGGTGGTGGCGTGCTCGGTGATCGCGGTGTGCACGTGGGCGGCGGCCATCGGCTCGTCCATGCCGCTGCTCGCCCGCAAGGTGGGCGTGGACCCGGCGGTGGTGTCCTCTCCGATGGTGACCACCATCGTGGACGCCACGGGCCTGCTCATCTACTTCTCCATCGCCACCGTGGTCCTGGGTCTTTGACCTGGTCTTCAGCCCCGCCCCGAACGCCCCACCGGCATGAACGGGGCGGGAACCGGGTATCGCGACAGGGCAGGACGGATCGAGGGAGGATTACATGTCCGGTACCGGAGATGCGTTCAAACGGCTGAAGAAGGCCGTCGACGACAACGCCGAACACGCCCAGGGCCTGGTCGGCAAGGCCGCCAGAGCGGCCAAGAAGGCCACCGGCGGCGCCCACGACGACAGGATCGACCGGGGCGCCGGAGCCGCGACGGAGTACCTGCGCAAGCGCGCTCGGGAGAACGAGCGGACCCGGCCGGACGGGGAGATCCGCCGGGACGGGGAGAACCCGAGGTAACGCGGCCCGTCTTCGCGCGGGGCGGGCGGGGCGTCCACAATGAGGGATGCCC
>NZ_QPFC01001350.1:0-1694 GCF_003427465.1 Nocardiopsis sp. TNDT3
GGGTCAGCGCGCTGACCCGCCGCCCCCGTGTGTCAGGCGACGCCGACGGCGGCGCGCACGCGCTCCAGGGTGGCGCGGGCGCGCTCGCGCGCGCGCTCGGACCCTGCCGCCAGGACGGCGTCGATCCGCCCCGGGTCGGCCATCAGCTCCTCGTAGCGCTCCCGCTTGGGGCCCAGCTCGGCGTTGATCGCCTCGAACAGCTCGTTCTTGAGGTCGCCCCAGCCCATGCCGCCCGCCTCCAGGCGCTTGCGCACCTCGGAGACCTTCTGGGCGTCGGCGAAGTGCGTGAGCAGCTGGAAGGGCACCGAGCTGTCGGGGTCCTTGGGGTCCTCGACCGGCGTGGAGTCGGTGGGGATGCGGCGCACGGCCTTCTTTAGCTTGTTCTCCGGCAGGAAGAGCGGGATGTGGTTGTCGTAGGACTTGCTCATCTTGCGGCCGTCGACGCCGGGCAGGATGCTCGCGTCGCTGTCGTCGATGACGCCCTTGGGGACGGGGAAGCTGTAGGACTCGCCGAAGCGGTGGTTGAAGTACCCGGCGATGTCGGCGGTGTACTCGATGTGCTGGGACTGGTCGCGGCCCACGGGGACGTGGGTGCCCTCCATGACGAGGATGTCGGCGGCCATGAGGATGGGGTAGTTGTACAGCCCCATGTTGATCCCGGCGTCCAGGTCGGTGATCCCGGCCTCGTTGTTGCGGTCGCGGGCGGCCTTGTAGGCGTGCGCGCGGTTCATGAGGCCCTTGGGGGTCAGAGCGCTCAGGATGGTGGTGAGCTCGAAGGTCTCGGGCACCCGGGACTGCTGGTAGACGATCGTCCGTTCGGGGTCGAGCCCGCACGCGAGCCAGGTGGCAGCGCCTGACCGGATGCTGTGGCGGAGCTCGTCGGCGTCCTTGATGGTGTTGAGCGCGTGGTAGTCGGCGATGAAGTAGTAGGTGTCGTAGGCCGTGGCCGCGCTCAGGGCGGGCTTGATCGCGCCGATGTAGTTGCCCAGGTGGAAGTCGCCGGTGGGCTTGATCCCGGTCAGGTACGTGTTCGCTGCCATGGGACCAAGCCTAGCGGCGGCCGGGCCCGCGCACGGTCCCGGCCACGCGCGGCGGGGCGCCGCCTCGTCAGGCGCGGAAGGCCGCCCAGTGCTCGACCATGCGCTCGGCCTGGCCCTTGGTGAAGTGGGTCATGCAGGCGTCGTCGCTGTAGTTCATGAAGTTGGTGACGGGGTCCTCGCCCTCCTGCTCGGGGCAGGTGTCGCGGCCCTCGGGGCAGCCGGAGGCGGCCTCGCGCTCGTAGGCGGTGTCGTCCACGTAGTCGCCGGGCGAGGAGCAGCCGTTCTGGAAGGTGTGGAAGAGCCCGAGCCAGTGGCCCACCTCGTGGGTACCGGTGTGGCCGAGGTTGAACCGGTCGCGGTCGCCGCCGGGAAGGGTGTCGTGGGAGATCACCACGCCGTCCTGTTCGGGCGCGTCCTCGTAGTCCTGGGGGAAGGAGGAGTAGCCGAGCAGGCCGGTGCCCAGGTTCGATGTGTAGATGTTGAGGGTCGCCGCGTCACCCTGGCGCAGTCTGGCGTGGACGGTGTCGCGGTGCTCGGCGAAGCTGGTGAACCACTCGTCGTTGGTGGTGCGGGTGACCTCGCTGAGCTCGAAGCGGAAGCCGGTGTCGATGGGTTCGGCGTCGCTCGTGCCCCCGGCCCGGGCCGCCTCGGCGG
>NZ_QPFC01001351.1:0-1046 GCF_003427465.1 Nocardiopsis sp. TNDT3
GGCGCCGCCGGCGCCCGCGTGAGCGTCCGCCCGCGCGCCCGGCGCAGCCCGCCGCACCGGCCGCCACACCGGTTTCCGCAGCGCGGGCCTCCGCCGCCCCGGCCGCGCGTCCGCCGCTGGTCACCTCGCCCCTGGTGAGGCAGATGGCCCGCGAGGCGGGGCTGCGGATCTCCGAGGTTCCCGGAAGCGGCCCGGGCGGACTCATCACCCGACGTGACGTACGTGAGGCGATCGAGGCCGCGCGGGCCCCCGCCGCCGACTCCGCCGCTCCCGCCGCCGGGCCGGAGCCCGTCGCGACCGGTGGCGTGGACGCCCGCACGGGACTGGCCGAGTCCCGGCGCGTGGCCATGAGCGGGTTCCGCCGCAGCGTGGCGGCGTCGCTGTCCCGCAGCCGCAGCGAGATCCCCGAGGCGACCGTCTGGGTGGACGTGGACGCGACCGAGCTGGTGCGCCTGCGCCGGTCCGACCCCTCCGGGCCCGGCCTGATGTCCTACGTGGCGCGGTTCGTGGTCGCGGGCCTGCGCGCCCACCCCGAGCTCAACGGCAGGGTGGACGCCGAACGCGGTGAGCTGGTCCAGTACGACGGGATCAACCTGGGCCTGGCGGTGCAGACCGACCGGGGCCTGGTCGCCCCGGCCGTGCTGGGCGCGCACCGGCTCACCACGGCCGAACTGGACGGCGAGATCCGGCGGCTCACCGACGCCGCCCGGGAGGGCCGGGCCTCCCGGGCCGAGATGACCGGCGGCACCTTCACCCTCAACAACTACGGGTCGCTGCGTGTGGACGGCAGCGCCGCCATCATCAACCACCCGCAGGTGGCGATCCTGGGCCTGGGCCGGATCATGGACCGCCCGTGGGTGGTGGACGGCGAGCTGACCGTCCGCAAGATCACGCAGCTGTCGTTCGCCTTCGACCACCGCGTGTGCGACGGCGGGGCCGCCGCGGGCTTCATGCGCGTGGTCGCCGACGCCATGGAGAACCCGGCCGCGGCCATCGCCCGCCTGTAGGCCTGGACGGAGCGGGCGCCCCGGGACCCGGTGTCCCGG
>NZ_QPFC01000159.1:0-8680 GCF_003427465.1 Nocardiopsis sp. TNDT3
GCGCCCCGCAGCCCCCCGCGCCCAAGCGGCCCCGGCGCGGCGTCCCGGTGTGGATGGCGCTGTCGGGCATGCTCGTCGTCGCGCTCATCGCCGGAGGCGCCGGCGGTGTCGCGGGCAACCTCCTCGACGGCTCCTCCACTGACGAGGCCGCGCAGGAGGAGGGTCCGGTCATGAACGAGCCGCCGCCCGAGGCCCCCCGGCGCGACCCCGACACCATCGCCGGTGTGGCCCAGCGGGTCAGCCCGAGCGTGGTGTTCATCCACAGCGCCGATCCCACCATCCCGAGCAGCGGCTCCGGGTTCGTCATCGACGGGAACTACGTGGTGACCAACGACCACGTCTCCGCCGGTCTGGAGGCGGACGGCATCGTCGTGGAGTACAGCGACGGCAGCCTCTCCAGCGCCTCCGTGGTCGGCTCCGACCCCAGCTCCGACCTCGCGGTGCTGTCGCTGGACGACCCGATCGACGTCGAGCCGCTCCAGTTCGGCGACTCCGAGCAGGTCATCGTCGGTGACGAGGTGATCGCCATCGGCGCGCCCCTGGGCCTGTCCGGAACCGTCACGCAGGGCATCATCAGCGCCGTCAACCGCCCGGTCAGCTCCGGCGAGGGCGAGAACGCCAGCCGCTTCTACGCGCTCCAGACCGACGCCGCCATCAACCCGGGCAACTCCGGCGGCCCGCTGGTGGACCTGGAGGGCCGGGTCATCGGGGTCAACTCGATGATCGTCACCATGAGCTCCATGGGGGAGCCCACGGGCAACATCGGCCTGGGCTTCGCGATCCCGTCGGTGGAGGCCGAACGCGTCGTGAACCGCCTCGTCGAGTACGGCGAGACCAGCTACGCCGACATCGGGGCCGAGATCGACCTGGACAGTCCGGTCGCGGGCGCGGTCATCGCCGACGGCGGGGGCGCGGTGGAGAGCGGCGGCCCGGCCGACGAGGCGGGGCTGGAGCCGGGCGACGTCATCCTCTCCCTGGACGGGCGCCCGGTGAACTCGGGCCAGGAGCTGCTCGCCATGCTGCGCAGCCGCAGCCCGGGCGAGGAGGTCGAGGTCGAGTACGACCGCGACGGCCGACGCGACACCGTCACGGTCACGCTGGGCTCGTCGGACTGACCGGCACGACCGCCCCGGACACACGCGAGGCCCCCGAGCACGGAGCTCGGGGGCCTCGTCGCCGTTCGGGGCCGCGAGCCCCGTACGAGGTGTCGTCCGGGAGCGCCGGACACGGGCCGCGGCGAAGAGCCGGGTCCGGGGAGGCGCCGCCTAGCGGCCCGCCGGGGAGATGCCCAGCTGCATACCGGCCAGTCCGCGGGGTTTGCCGACCAGGGTCTCGGCGATCGAGGCGATCACCTTGCTGGCCTCGGCCTCGGGCTCGGTCAGCACCAGGGGCTTGCCCTCGTCGCCGCCCTCGCGCAGGCGGGTGTCCAGCGGCACCTGGCCCAGCAGCGGGATGTCGGTGCCCAGCGTCCGGGTGAGGGCGTCGGCGACCGTGCGCCCGCCGCCCTCGCCGAACAGGTGGATCGGCTCCCCGCCGTCCGGCGGCAGGTAGTACGACATGTTCTCGATCACGCCGGCGATCCGCTGGTGGGTCTGGGCGGTGATGGCGCCCGCGCGCTCGGCGACCTCGGCGGCGGCCTGCTGCGGGGTGGTCACCACGAGCAGCTCGGCGTTGGGCAGCAGCTGCGCGGTGGAGATGGCGATGTCGCCGGTGCCCGGGGGCAGGTCCATCAGCAGCACGTCCAGGTCGCCCCAGAACACGTCTGACAGGAACTGCTGGAGGGCGCGGTGCAGCATCGGGCCCCGCCACACCACCGGCTGGTTGCCCTGCGTGAACATGCCGACCGAGATGACCTTGATGTCATGCGCGGTGGGCGGCAGGATCATGTCCTCGACCTTGGTCGGGAAGTCCGACGCGCCGAGCATGCGGGGCACCGAGTGGCCGTAGATGTCGGCGTCCACGACGCCCACCTTGTGGCCCTGGGCGGCCATGGCCGCGGCCAGGTTCACGGTGACGGAGGACTTGCCGACACCGCCCTTGCCGGAGGCGACGGCGAAGACGCGGGTGAGCGAGTTCGGCTTGGCGAAGGGGATCTCCTTCTCCGCCTGGCCGCCGCGCAGCTTGGTCTGGAGTTCCTTGCGCTGCTCGTCGCTCATCACGTCGAGCTCGACGCGCACGGAGGTGACCCCGGCGACCTTGGTCACCGCGGCGGTCACGTCCTTCTCGATACGGCCCTTCATCGGGCATCCGGCCACCGTGAGGTAGACGCCGACGCTCACGGCACCGTCGTCGGCGACGTCGACGCTCTTGACCATGCCGAGATCGGTGATGGGGCGGTGGATCTCCGGGTCTTGCACCGTGGCCAGGGCTTTGTGCACCTGCTCGGTGGATGGTGTGGAGGACATGTGCTCAATCGTAGGTCAGCGGGACGGGACGGCGGCCTGCCGGATCGCTCCCGCGGGCCACCTCGTTCAACGAGGGAGCCGCGCCGCGCATTCCTCCTCCCCGCGGGCCCGTGCCGCGCGCCGCCGCCGAGGCGGCGCACCGAGGGCACCGCGGAAGGGGCCGGGGAGAAAGGTGTGAGGGATGTCGCGGAGGAGAGGGGAGCGGAGAGGGCGTCGTCCGGCGCCGTGCGCACCACCCTGTGCGTGCCGTGACCAGGCGATAACGGCGTGGCCTTAACGCTGGCAATACATGCCCGGATAGTAGTCTCGGCCCACGATGGGAAATGTGCCGCCACCGCCTGGTTCGTCCTGGCCCGCCGCGCCCGAGGGGCCGGAGGGGCGGACTGTCGGGGCCTACACGCAGGAGCAGACCTGGGCGGATCCTCCCGGAGGGGGGAGGCTGACGCCGCCCGGGGGCTACGCCGTGGCCGCCACCGACCCGGACGTGTGGGCCTGGCCGCCGCCGAGGCCGGTGCGCAGGAACCACTTCGCCCGCGCGGAACTCCCCGCGGACGAGTCCTACCACAGGCTGGGCCGCACGTCCCGCTTCCGCTGGTGGTTCACGCCGCTCACCCTGGCCGTCCTCGCGGTGCTGCTCTTCTTCCTGTGGATAGCCGTCATCCTGTCGGTGACGATCGTGGCGATCATCAACGGCAGCGGACTGGCCCCGGACTCGGTCACCCTGAGCGTGATCGCCGAGATGGCCTTCGGGCTCCTGTCGTCGGCGCTGTTCATCCCCATCGTCCTCTTCCTGGTCCGCGTCGTGCAGTGGCGCCGGACCGGCTCCCTGTTCTCCGTCGAGGGACGGCTGCGCTGGGGGTGGCTGGCCCGCTGCACGGCGGTGGCGGTCGTCCCGGTCGCCCTGTGCGTCGTGGCCTTCCTGCCGCTGGCCGAACTCCTCCAGCCCGACCTGGTGCCCCGCGAGGCCTCCGGCGGAACCGAGGTGTTCGCCGCGGCGATGACCGCCATCGTGCTGCTGGTGCCGTTGCAGTCGGCGGCCGAGGAGCTGACCCTGCGCGGCATGCTCATGCAGCTGGTGGGCGCGCTCGGCGCCCGTCCCGACGAGCGGCGCGGCCGGTCGGCGGTCTCGCGGGTCCTGCGCTCCCCGGGTCCGGCCATCCTGGCCAGCGGAACCCTGTTCGCGGCGCTGTACCTGGCCACGCACCCGGGCGACCCCTGGACGACCGCGGCGCTCGCGGTGATGGGGCTGGGGATGTCCTGGCTGACCTGGCGCACCGGCGGTCTGGAGGCGGCGATCAGCCTGCACGTGGTCAACAGCCTCGTGCAGTTCACGCTGTGCGTGTTCGAGGGCCGCATGGAGCAGATCGGCACGGGGGTCATGGTCGGCTCCGGCCTGCCCCTGGGCGCGGGTACGCCGCTGGTGCTGGTGCTGACCCTGATCCAGGTGGGGCTGTACGTGCTGGCGGTGGTGTGGCTGGCGGGCCGCCGCGGGGTGCGGCGCAGGAGCGCGGCCGCCGTCCGTTAGAGCTCGTCGGCTCCGGGCCCGGCGACCGGCTCGCCCGGGGGGTTCTCCGCGGGCTCGCGGACCGTGCCGCCGTCCCGCTCGGGGAAGACCCACGTGCGGTAGGAGAAGAACCGGAAGAGCGTGCCCAGGCCCACCCCGACCACGTTGCCCGCGATGTTGCTCGCGAGCGGGCCGTCGAACCCCAGCACGTACACCGAGAACCCCAGGCAGGCCAGCTGGAGGAGCATCCCGACGCCGTTCATCAGCAGGAACAGCGCGGTCTCGCGGCCGTAGCCGGTCCGGGCCCGGTCGCCGAAGGTCCAGAACCGGTTGCCCACGAAGGCCACCGCGATCGAGCACAGCGTCCCGATCACCTGCCCCGTGAGCGGGCCCGCCCCGGCCGCGCTCCACAGCAGGTTGGTCGTCCCCAGCTGGACCACGTAGGCCACGGCGCCCACGGAGCCGAACTTGCCCACCTCCCGGACGAGCTTGGCGATCCCGGGATGGCGGGAGAGGAAGTCGCGCACGTTCTGCGCCTCCGGTCCTGTGGTCGGGGTGGTCGGATCCGCCTCCGCGCGGACCGGTCCCGGCCGGGCCGCCGACCAGGGGCGGAGGGGGCCCGGGACCGCCGCGTCCGCACGCCCTAGACTCTAGCCGGGGGTCGCACCAGGACCCCGGCCGCGGGTTCCGAGCCGATCCGGCCAGGTCCCGCCGCGCGGGGCCGTCCCGTCACCGCGGTTGACGAGCAGCATGTGAGTTGAGGAACTGTGAGCGAGCGTAACCGCACCGTCCCGCGCGTGGGAATGGTGGGAGGGGGCCAACTCTCCCGGATGACCCACCAGGCGGGCATCGCCCTGGGGGTCGACTTCTCGGTCCTGGCGTCCAGCCCCACCGACAGCGCCGCGCTGGTGTGCGGTGACGTCTCCCTGGGCGACGACCGCGGCCTCGACGACGTCCTGGCCTTCGCCAAGGCCCACGACGTGGTCACCTTCGACCACGAGCACGTGCCCGAGCCCGTCCTGCGCGCGGTCGAGGAGGCCGGGGGCCTGCTGCGCCCCGGCCGCGACGCGCTGCGCTTCGCCCAGGACAAACTGCGCATGCGCACCCGTATGGCCGAGCTGGGCGCGCCCTCGCCGCGCTGGCGTGCCGTCACCACCCTGGAGCACGTCACGGCCTTCGCCGGGGAGACCGGGTGGCCGGTCGTGCTCAAGGCGGCCCGCGGCGGCTACGACGGCAAGGGCGTGTGGGTCGTCGGTGACGCCGACGAGGCCCGCGGGGTCGTGGACCGCGCCGCCGCCGAGGAGGTGCCGCTCCTGGTCGAGGAGAAGGTGGACTTCTCGCGCGAGCTGGCCGTGCAGGTCGCCCGCTCCCCGCACGGGCAGGTCGCGGTCTACCCGGTCGTGGAGACCGTGCAGCGCGGCGGCATCTGCCACGAGGTGATCGCCCCCGCCCCGGACCTGTCCGAGGACAAGGCCACCCACGCCCAGCAGCTGGCCATCGAGATCGCCCAGGCGCTGGACGTGACCGGGGTCCTGGCCGTGGAGCTGTTCGAGACCGCCGACGGCGTGGTCGTCAACGAGCTGGCCATGCGCCCGCACAACTCCGGCCACTGGAGCATCGAGGGCGCGCGCACCTCCCAGTTCGAGCAGCACCTGAGGGCCGTGCTGAACCTGCCGCTGGGCTCGCCGCGCACCAACGCGCCCTACACCGTCATGGCCAACCTGCTGGGCGGCGAGGACCCCGAGGTCTACCGCCGCTACCTGCACGTGATGGCGAAGGACCCCGAGGTGAAGGTGCACTTCTACGGCAAGGACGTGCGTCCGGGCCGCAAGATCGGGCACGTCACCGTGATGGGTGAGGACTACCGTGACCTGCTGGCGCGCGCGCGAGACGCCGCCGCCTACCTGCGAGGAGACGAACAGTGACCGACAGCGCCAACGGGCGGGACGCGAGGGGCCCCGTGGTGGGCATCGTGATGGGCTCGGACTCCGACTGGCCGGTGATGCGTGAGGCGGCCGAGGCCCTGCGCGAGTTCGACGTCCCCTTCGAGGCCGACGTGGTCTCGGCGCACCGCATGCCGCACGAGATGGTCTCCTACGGAGCCGAGGCCGCCGGCCGCGGCCTGAAGGTGATCATCGCCGGCGCGGGAGGGGCGGCGCACCTGCCGGGCATGCTGGCCTCGGTGACCACCCTGCCGGTGGTGGGCGTCCCGGTGCCGCTCAAGTACCTCGACGGCATGGACTCGCTGCTGTCCATCGTGCAGATGCCCGCCGGGGTGCCGGTGGCGACCGTGGCCGTGGGCGCGGCCCGCAACGCGGGTCTGCTGGCGGTGCGGATGCTGGCCGCGGGCGACCCCGCGCTCACCGAGCGCATGGCCCGCTTCCAGGAGGAGCTGAAGGAGCAGGCCCACGCCAAGGGCGAGCGGCTGCGCCGCGAGGTGGAGAACGGGGGCAGGCCCACCGGCTTCGGCCGCTAGCCCGCCGACGCCCGAACGGCCCCGGTACCCGTCACGGGTGCCGGGGCCCTCGCGTGTCCGCTCAGCCCTCGGAGGGCAGGAGGAGGCGCAGGCCCTCGACGGCCTGCTCCACGGTCGGCAGCGCTTCCGGGTCGATGAGGTACTGGATGAGGTAGCCGGTGACGAAGTTGTAGGCCATGGAACCCAGACCGGCCTCGACGGCCGGGTCGACCTCCCCGGGCTCCAGGTCGAGCAGGAGCGCGGCCAGCCCCCGGCGGGCGCCCCTGAGGCCCTCGGCCAGCACGGCGCGGACACCGTCGTCGAACTGGGCCTGCGCGTAGGCCTGGACACTGGCGACGAGCAGGTCGCGCTCCTCGGGCAGGGTCCGGAAGAGCGAGTCGAGCAGGACGCGCAGCCTGTCGGCCGGGGCCTCGGCGCGTGAGGCGCTGACGGCGGCCCCGAAGGTGTCGCCCCACTCCCCGGTCGCCTCGATCACGGCCGTGTTCATGAGGTTGTCCTTGGACCCGAAGTGGTACCCGATGGAGGCCAGGTGCGCTCCGGAGGCGGCGGCGATGTCGCGCGCCGTGGTCTTGCTGTAGCCCTTCTCCACCAGGCACTTCCTGGCGCCCGCCAGCAGGTCTTCGCGTTGGCTCATGACCGCGATCCTAGCATCTGGACGTACGTACATATTGACACCTGATTTTGACGTACGTACGATCACGGCCATGAACCCTCGACGCGCCACCGCCCGCACCTGGGCCGGACTGGCCCTCCTACTGATCCCGGCACTGCTGGTGTCCATGGACATCTCGGTGCTCTTCGTCGCCGCGCCCGCCATCACCGAGGCGCTGCGACCCACGTCCGCGCAGTGGCTGTGGATGATGGACGTCTACGGCTTCGTGCTCGCCGGACTGCTCGTCACCATGGGAAGCCTGGGCGACCGGATCGGCCGCAGGCGCCTGCTGCTCACCGGCGGGGTGCTCTTCGGCGCCGCGTCCGTGCTGCTGGCGCTGGCGCCCTCGCCGGAGCTGTTCATCGCCGGGCGGGCCCTGCTGGGCGTGGCAGGGGCGACCCTGGCGCCCTCCACGCTCTCCCTGGTCCGGGACATGTTCACCGACCCCCGCCAGCGCGGCGCCGCGGTCGGGGCCTGGACCGTCGCCTTCACCGGCGGCGCCGTCGCCGGGCCGATCCTCGGCGGACTGCTCCTGGAGTTCTTCTGGTGGGGCTCGGCCTTCCTCGTCAACCTGCCGTTCATGGTCGTGCTGGTGGCCGCCGCACCCCTGCTCGTGCCCGAGTCGCGCGACCCGGAGGCCTCCGGCTTCGACCTGCCGGGCGCGGGCCTCTCGCTCGCGGCCGTCCTGGGCCTGGTCTACGGCGCCAAGCGCCTGGCCGAGCACGGGGCCGACCCCCACGCCCTCACCGCCCTGGCGGCCGGAGCGGCGCTCCTGGCTCTGTTCGTGCTCCGGCAGCGCCGTGCCGCGCACCCGCTGATGGACCTCTCGCTCCTCGCCCGCCCCGCTTTCACCGCCGCGATCATCGGCAACCTGGCCCTGTCCTTCGCCGTCGGGGGGATGGGGCTCCTGACCTTCACCTTCCTCCAGACCGTGCACGGCCTGAGCCCGCTCCACGCCGCCCTGTGGGCGCTGCCCACGATCCTGGGCACCGTCCTGGGCGCGGTCCTGGCCGGCTCGCTCGCGCCCCGGGCCAGACCCGGCGTGCTCATGGCGGCGGGGCTGGCCCTCAGCGCGGCGGGGTTCGCGGTCGTGGGCCTGGTGGACGCCGACACCCGCCTGGCGGTGTTCCTCGGCGGCTACACCCTGCTGACCCTCGGGGCCGGCGTCGTCGGAACCCTGGCCAACACCCTGGTCCTGGCCACGGCCCCCCGGGAGCGCGCCGGGGCCGCCGCGGGGATCTCCGAGACCAGCACCGAGTTCGGCACCGCCCTGGGCATCGCGGTCCTGGGCACCGCCGCAGGCGCCGTCTACCGCACCTCCGTGGCGGACGCGCTGCCCTCGGTGGACGGGGCCGCGGCCGAGACCGTCACCGGAGCCCTGGCCGCCGCCCCCCGAGCACAGGACCCCGGGGCCCTGCTCGACGCGGCCTTCGACGCCTACACGGCCGGGGTCAACACCGCCGCCCTCACCGGCGCGGGCGTGCTGGCCGCGGTCGCGCTCCTGGTCGCCGTCGCGCTGCGGAGGCTGCCCCCCGCGACCGGCGGGGAGCCCGGCGCACCGGCCCCGGCCGGGGGAGTCCCGGCCCGTCCGTGACCGGACCGCCCTGCGCGCCGACCGCCGTTCCCCGCGGGGCCGCACCGGT
>NZ_QPFC01001352.1:0-1470 GCF_003427465.1 Nocardiopsis sp. TNDT3
CTACACCCCCCAGCCCCGGTCCACCCCGCAGTTCTTCCTCCAGTCCGTCCTGTCCTTCGGCGCGGCGTCGGTCGGAGTGGGCGCGGGGATCGTCTACCTCCCCGTCGACCTGTGGATCCGGGCCTTCCTCGGCCTGGGCCTGCTCTACGTGGTCACGTCCACGTTCACCCTGGCCAAGTGCGTGCGCGACCGGCAGGAGGACGCGCTGGCCGCCGAGGCCGCCCAGAACTACCAGCAGATCCCCGTCTGGAACGCGGAGCAGCCCGTCCCGCGCTCCTGAGCGGGACGGGTCGGCGCGGCGCGCGGGGACGGAGCGCGCCGTGCCCCGGGCCGCGCCGGTGTCAGGCGTTGGGCGGAAGAGCGGTTCCGGCGCCCCTCCGGCGCGGCCTGAGCAGGTCGTGGCGCTCCCTGGGCAGGGTGGGCTCGCCCGCGCCCTGCACGGTGAAACCGGCGTCCTCGATCATCTCCAGGTCGGCCCGGCCCGCCTGTCCCTCGCTGGTGAGGTAGTCGCCCAGGAACACCGAGTTGGCGATGTGCAGCGCCAGCGGCTGGAGGGAGCGCAGGTGGATCTCGCGGCCGCCCGCCAGGCGCACCTCCACGTCGGGGAAGACGAACCGGGCGGCGGCCAGGACGCGCAGGCACCGCTGCGGGGTCAGCTCCCAGGTGCCCTCCAGCGGGGTGCCCTCGAAGGGCATGAGGAAGTTGACCGGCACCGAGTCCGGTTCCAGTTCGCGCAGCGCGAACAGGGCGTCGACCAGGTCGTCGTCGCTCTCCCGCATCCCGGCGATCAGCCCGGAGCAGGGGGACAGGCCCGCTTGCTTCGCCCGGGTCACGGTGTCCACCCGGTCGGCGAACGCGTGGGTGGTGCAGATGTCGGCGTAGCGCTCCTCCGAGGTGTTGAGGTTGTGGTTGTAGGCGTCGGCCCCGGCCCGGCGCAGCCGGTCGGCCTGGCCCTCGGAGAGCAGACCCAGGCAGGCGCACACCTCCACGCCGGGGTGCTCGCTCTTGATGCCCTCGATGGCGGGGGCCAGCCGTTCCACGTCGCGGTCGGTGGGGCCGCGCCCGCTGGCCACCAGGCAGACCCGGGTGGCGCCCGCCCTCACCCCGTGGGAGGCGGCCTCGCGGGTCTGGTCGGGCCTGAGCCAGGTGTACCTGACGATTCCGGCGTCGGAGCCCAGGCGCTGGGAGCAGTAGGAGCAGTCCTCCGGGCACAGTCCGCTCTTGACGTTCACGAGGTAGTTGAGCTTGACGCGGCGCTCGAAGTAACGCCGTCGGACGCGGAAGGCCGCGGCGACCAGGTCCATCAGGTCGTCGTCGGAGCTGCTCAGAACTCCGAGGAGTTCGGCGCGGGTGGGCGTCTCGCGGCGAAGGGCCTTCTCGGCCAGGGGAAGGAATGTGGTCACGGGGACGATCCTGGGGCTCCGGACGCGGACGGCGCAGTCGCCTAACCAGCCAAAAACGCGGCGGAAG
>NZ_QPFC01001353.1:0-3615 GCF_003427465.1 Nocardiopsis sp. TNDT3
CTGGCGCGACACGCACATGCGCGTGACCGGCCCGGCGGTGTGGGAGCTGGAGAACGCCTTCAGCGACTTCTGGAACATGAACCGGCGGTCCCTCCAGCCCGAGCTGGAGAACTTCGGCGACCCCGACTGGGACGCGCACTTCCGCGTGCACCGCAACGTGCCCGAGATGCTCATCTATCCCATCCGGGCGATGTTCCTGGAGGCCATCGACCGGGCCAAGGAGCGGGTGTTGTTCACCCAGGCCTACTTCATGCCCGACCGGGAGTTCCAGAACGCCCTGGTCGGGGCGGTGGAGCGCGGCGTGGACGTCAACATCCTCGTACCGGAGGAGTCCAACCACGTCGTCGCGGACTGGATCTCCCGCAGCCAGTACTCGGTGCTGCTGCGCGGCGGCGTGCGCCTGTGGCTGTACCGCAACGCCATGGTGCACGCCAAGACGGCGACGGTGGACGGCCGCTGGTCCACGATCGGCACCGCCAACGTGGACCGGCTGAGCCTGACGGGCAACTACGAGATCAACGTGGAGATCTTCGACGAGGGCGTGGCCGCACACCTGGAGGAGGTCTTCGCCAACGACCTCGCCAACGCCCGCGAGCTGACCGAGTGGGAGTGGCGGGACCGCCCCTGGTACGCCAAGTTCGGCGAGGCCGTGCTGGCGCCCTGGCGGCCCTTCCTGTGATCGGCCAGGTGCTCCGGCCGCGGCGTTGGACCGTGTTCGGCGGACCGCCGGGCCAACGCCCGCTCAGGAGCGGCGTCGCTTGGGCGGCGGCCCCAGCCGGTTGGGGAAGAACGGGTCCGGGTCGGTCTTGCGGGGCCGGGGCCCGCCCCAGTGCTGGGGGCCCGGGTGCGGGGTGCGGTGGAGCGCCCCGGCGATGGCGGCGGGCGAGCCGCCCCGCTGCCGGGCGGGTGTTCTGTCCGGTTCCTCCGCCTGCCCGTCCCGGAAGTGCTCCGCGTGCGCCATCCGTGTGACCTCCCCCGTCCGGTACCTGCTCCCACCCCATGATCGGACGAGCCGCCCCCGGTGTCATGGCGACACGTGGGGGAAACGGCACCGATGACCGGGGAGAACGCGGACGCGCGGGGCCCGGTCACGGGTCGGTCGGCTCCGGGGCCGCGCCGGACGGCCGCCGGGTCGCGCGCCCGTCACCCGTCCGCCGCGGCGTGCCGCTCACCGGCGCGCCGGATGCGGCGCTGGACGAGGCCGCGGACGCCCGGAAGCAGGACGGCCCGGATCGCCAGGTCGTTCATCCACACGTGCGCGCGGCTGGAGGGGGCGTACTGGCGCGTCCCCCGCCGGGCGAGCGCCTGCCGCCTGCGGGTCTCGGGGCGCAGGCCCGCCTCCCACCGCGCCAGGGCCCCGGTGACGTCGCCGCCGTGCCGCTCCAGGGCGTCGCCGAGCCGGTCGGCGCCGCTGAGCGCGAGGGCCGCGCCGTACCCGGCGAACAGGGAGGGGCACCAGGCCGCGTCGCCCAGCAGCACGACCCGGCCGCGGCTCCACCGGTCCGCGCGGACCTGGCTGACGGAGTCGAAGTAGGCGCCGGACGGGTCGGCGCGCAACTGGCGGAGCACGTCGGGCACGCCCCCGCCGAGGTCGCCGAACGCCGAGGTGAGCGCCCGGACCGGTCCCCGGGCCAGTTCGGCGTCCGGATCCGCGCAGCGGTAGGCGAAGAAGGCCGAGGACCGGCCCGGACCGAGGTTGACCACCGCCGCCGTGCGCCCCGGCCCGATGAACGTGGTGCCGGTCCCCTCGGGCACGTCCTCGGGGAGCCGGTCGAGCGGGAGCGCACCCACGACGTGGTCCAGGTCGACGCGGAAGTCCGCCTCGGGGCCGAACACGGCGGCGCGGACGCCGGAGCGCAGCCCGTCGGCGCCGACGAGCAGGTCGGCGCGCTCGGTGGTGCCGTCGCTGAGCCCGACCCGGACGCCGTCGGCGTCCTGGGCCACGTCCACGGCGGTGGTGCCGAATCGCAGGACCGCGCTGCCGCGCACGGCCTCGTACAGCGCCGATTCCAGGTTCTCCCGGAACACGGTCAGCGCCCGGTCGCCGAGGGCGGCCCTGGCGATCTCGGGAGGGACGGCGAACTTGCGCCGACCGTCGGCCCTCACCAGGACCGTGGAGAACAGGCCGATGTCGCTGGCCGAGAGCGCGGGGACGAGGCCGAGGCGCTCGGCGGCGTCGTATCCCCACCCGACCAGGTTCACCATGTAGCCGCCTCTGCGGCGGGCCGGGGCGCGCTCGACCACGAGCGTCTCCCAACCGGCCCGGTGGAGCCGTAGCGCGGTGGCGAGCCCGGCGATGCCCGCGCCGACGATCACCGCCCGCCCCGGGGGCGAGCCGCCGTCTCCGCCACCGGCACGCTGGGAGGAGTCCCCGTCGTTCGTCACCGCGACCTCCGGACCACATTGGTATGAGCAAGCGTTCATTCAAGTATGAGCATGTGTTCATACCAAGCGCAAGCCGGTGGCCCGGTGTGCGGCGGCCGACCGCGCCAAGGTCGTTCGAGGACCTAGACTTCCTGGCATGCCACGTGGTGTCGCCATCCCCGAACTCAGGCAGCGGCTCTTCTCCGCGGTCGAGCGGGTGATCGTCCGGGAGGGGCCGGGCGGACTCAGCGGCCGGGCCGTCACACGCGAGGCCGGTGTCGCCACCGGGCTGCTCTACGCCCACTTCGCGGACACCGACGACTTCCTGGCCGCCTACGCCGTCGACCGGGGCTTCCAGGTCTGCGCCGGGGCCGCGTCCCTGCCGGGGCGCGCCGGTACGGGCGCGGTCGCGGACAACCTGGCCGAGGCCGTGCTGGCGACCCCGCCGACGGTCCTCCTGGCGCTGACCAGGCTCATGGCCTCCCGGCCGGAGCTGGCCGGACGCGTGCGCGCGGTCCTCGGCGACCGCACGGCCGGTCTGGAGGCGGTCGAGACCGCGGCCGCGGACTACCTCACCGCGGAGCGGCGCCTGGGGCGCCTCCACGGGAGCGCCGACCCCGAGGCGCTGGCGCTGGCGGTGGTCGGCGCGGTCCACCACCTCGTGCTCACTGGCGCGCGGGACTCCGCGGTCGGCGGCCGGGTCCGGCGGACGGTGGCCGCGCTGCTCGCGGGTTTCACGGAGGCGGCCGACCGACGGTGACCGCAGGCGGGCGGCCGGGCGGGCACGCGCTCCCAGACGACGTGTGGAGACGAGCAGAGCCCCGTGGGCTGCAACCGTAGTCGCAACCCACGGGGCTCTCACCCTGATGGCTCTGCGAGATCATCGCAGGTCATCCCATGCGGCCCCGGCAGGATTCGAACCTGCGGCACCCGCTTTAGGAGAGCGGTGCTCTATCCCCTGAGCTACGGAGCCATGGGTCTGGCGCGGGTATGTCTTACCCCGCCACCGGACCAAGCCTAACCCAGGATGGACGTGGATGGGGTGTCGGTCCGCCTCCGGCGGGGGCGGTTGGGGGACTCTGCGTGCATGGCGGAGTACGCTGACCTACGATTGGTTGTCCTGGTGCGGTGTGACGTTGTTCATGACGCATGTCGTGTTATGGCCGCATATGTGCCCTCGATAACGATGGGGGCGCGGGCTCGGCGTTGACCAGCCCGGCGGTGACCAGGTGTTTCACCGAAGCCCGGAGC
>NZ_QPFC01001354.1:0-2322 GCF_003427465.1 Nocardiopsis sp. TNDT3
CTTCGGCGCGGACCCGCTGCCCGGGACCGCGCCCGAGCCCGACCCCGCGGCGGCCGTGCCCGACGCGGGCTCCCCCGACCACGTGCTGCTGCGCCGGATCGGCACCGTCGATCCCCTGAGCCTGGACGACTACCGCGCCGCGGGCGGGTACGCCGCGCTGCGCCGGGCGCTGCGCCTGGGCCCCGCCGGTGTCATCCGGGAGGTCTCCGACTCCGGCCTCGTCGGCCGGGGCGGGGCCGCCTTCCCGACCGGGCGCAAGTGGCAGGCCACGGCCCAGCAGCCGGACGGCCCGCACTACCTGGTGTGCAACGCCGACGAGAGCGAGCCCGGCACCTTCAAGGACCGGGTCCTGATGGAGGGCGACCCGTTCTCCGTCGTCGAGGCGATGACCATCGCGGGGTACGCCGTGGGCGCGCGGACCGGCTACCTCTACATCCGGGGTGAGTACCCCCGGGCGCTGCGCCACCTGGAGAACGCCGTCGCCCTGGCCCGCGGGCGGGGCCTGCTCGGCCCGGACATCCTGGGCTCGGGTTTCGCCTTCGACATCGAGATCCGGCGCGGCGCGGGCGCCTACATCTGCGGCGAGGAGACCGCGATCTTCGGCTCCATCGAGGGGCAGCGGGGCGAGCCGCGCAGCAAGCCGCCCTTCCCCGTGGAGAAGGGGCTGTTCGGCAAGCCCACCGCCGTGAACAACGTCGAGACGCTGGTCAACGTGCTGCCCGTCCTGCTGATGGGCGGCCCGGCCTACGCGGCCGTGGGCACCGGCCAGTCCACCGGCCCCAAGCTGTTCTGCCTGTCGGGCGGCGTGCGCCGCCCGGGACTGTACGAACTGCCCTTCGGCGCCACCCTGCGCGACCTGATCGAGGCGGCCGGGGGGATGCCCGAGGGGCGCACCATCCAGGCGGTCCTGCTCGGCGGCGCGGCCGGGACCTTCGTGCGCGGGGACGAGCTGGACATCCCGCTGACCTTCGAGGGGGCCCGCGCGGCGGGCACGTCCCTGGGCTCGGGGGTGGTGCTGGTCCTGGACGACACCGCCGACCTGGTCGCGACGCTGGTCCGGGTGGCGGCCTTCTTCCGCGACGAGTCCTGCGGCCAGTGCGTGCCCTGCCGGGTGGGCACCGTGCGCCAGGAGGAGTCGCTGCTGCGGATCAGGGCCGGGGGCGACGCCGCCGCCGAGGTGCCCCTGCTGCGCGAGGTCGGCCTGGCGATGCGCGACGCCTCGATCTGCGGCCTGGGACAGACCGCGTGGAACGCCGTGGAGTCGGCCATCGACCGGCTCGGCCTGTTCGACGCGACCGACGACACCCACCAGAGCACCGGCCCGGGCACCCGGGCGGCTACCGAGGAGGCCCGATGACCGTCCCCGTACTCCTGGCCCCGCCCAAGCGGCTGATCGACGCGACCATCGACGGGCGCACCGTGCGCGTTCCCGAGGGCACCACCATCCTGGAGGCCTGCGCCGGGGAGGGGACCGAGATCCCCACCCTGTGCTACGGCGACACCCTCACCCCCCGCAACGCCTGCCGGGTGTGCGTGGTGGAGGTGGAGGGCGCGCGCACGCTCGCCCCCGCCTGCTCGCGCAAGCTGGAGCCCGGCATGAGCGTGGCCACGGACTCCGAGCGGGTGCGGCACAGCCGCAAGATGGTCCTGGAGCTGCTCGGCTCCTCCGTGGACCTGTCCACCACGCCCAAGGTGGACGGGTGGATGGAGCGCTACGAGGCCGAGCCCGGGCGGTTCGGCCCGCGCGCCGAGGCCGCGGCGCTGGGCGTGCGCGACGCCCGCCACGCGGGCGACCACGAGCCCGGCGACGGCGCGGTCGCGGAGACGGTCGAGCAGCCCGCCAAGGTGGACAACGACCTGTACGTGCGCGACTACTCCAAGTGCATCATGTGCTACAAGTGCGTGGACGCCTGCGGCGACCAGTGGCAGAACACCTTCGCCATCGGGGTGGCCGGGCGCGGCTTCGACGCCCGCGTCTCCACCGAGCACGACGTCACGCTGCCCGACTCCGCCTGCGTGTACTGCGGGAACTGCATCGAGGTGTGCCCCACCGGCGCCCTGTCCTTCCGTACCGAGTTCGACATGCGCGAGGCGGGCACCTGGGACGAGGAGGCGCAGACCGAGACCACCACGGTGTGCACCTACTGCGGGGTCGGCTGCAACGTTACGCTGCACGTGCAGGAGAACGAGATCGTCAAGGTCACCTCGCCGCACGACAACCCGGTGACCCACGGGAACCTGTGCATCAAGGGCCGGTTCGGCTTCCAGCACGTACAGCGGCGCGGCGGCGGCTGACCCCCCGTGGGGGGGGGGGGGGGGGGG
>NZ_QPFC01000160.1:0-3529 GCF_003427465.1 Nocardiopsis sp. TNDT3
GCCCACCCCTCCCGAGGGAGTGGACCCCTTCCCCGCCCCGGTGTGGCGGCGCGACCGGCGCGCGGTGCTGGCCGCCCGCTTCCTGGCCTCGGACGAGGCCGCCGAGCTCTCCGACTCCTACGCGGCGAGCCGCTGCGCCGACCACATCATCACGCACGGCTGCGACGTGGACGGCGGTCGGCCGATGCGCGTCAGCCCGCGCAAGGTGGAGTCCTTCCTGCTGCACTGGCTGCCCGGCCGGGTGGTGCTGCTGCCCGAGGAGCAGGAGGCCATGCCGCACGTGCTGGCCGCGTGGGTGCGCTGGGCGGGCCGACGCGGCGGGCTGCCGCAGGTGGCGGTGGGCGCGACGCTGGACGCGGTGTGGGAGTCCACCGCGGAGTTCACCCGTACCTACCGCGATCCGGCGCGCCCGCTGGGGCTGCGCCAGGAGGCGGTGCGGCGGCTGATGCCCGACGGCGACTTCTCGTCGCTGGCGCGGCGGATGTTCGCGTTCCCGCTGCTGGCCAGCGAGCTGGTGACGTGGGCGCCGGAGGAGTTCGACCCGGACACGGCCCGGGGCCGAAGAGCGCTGCTGCGCCTGGACCACTACGGCGAGTACGAGGCGGCCACCCCGCACAGCGGCCGCCACTCCAGCGGGCAGGACCGGTGGTACCGGCCGGTGACCGGCGACGATCCCGAGCGGGAGCGGGAGCTGGACCGGCACGAGCGCCTGGCCCGGCGGCTGTGGCACGGCAGGCCCGCGAACCTGTGGGCGGCGGCGCGCCGGATGCTGGACCGGGGCGTGGACCGGCCCGGCGTGCTGGCCGCGCTGGGCGAGGTGCTGGACGCCGCCTCGGGCGAGAGCGACCTGCGCCGCCGACTGGACGCGCTGTAGGCGGCGCCCGCCCCGGCGCCGCGCCCCCGCCGCACGGCGCCTACTCCAGCATGCGCTCGCGCAGCTGCTCGACGGTGGCGTCGGAGAGCTTGAGGCCCTCGGTGACGTAGGCGTCGAAGGAGCCGTGGACCTCGTCCACATGGGCGAAGGCGGTCTCCAGGTACTCGGCGCGCACCCGCGTCATGGGCACGACCTCCTCCCACTCCAGGGCGCTGTGCCGGGCGAGCCTGCGCATCCACTCGTCGGTGTTGGCCTGGCGCTCGTTGCTGGCCAGGTAGTCGGCGACCACGGCCTCGCGGTCCACGCCCAGCAGGCCGAGCAGCAGGGCGGCGCCCCAGCCGGTGCGGTCCTTGCCCGCGCTGCAGTGGAAGACCAGGGCCGCCGGGCCCCGGGCCACCCGCTCGACCAGCTCGCGGTACCCGGCGAGCGCCTCGGCGTCGGTCACGAGCTCGCGGTAGACGCCGTGCATGAAGCGCTCGGCGGCGCCGTCGGCGAACATGAGGCGGGCCTTCTCGGGGTCGGCCAGGGCCAGGGAGAAGTTGGCACCGGACGCCTCGGGGTCCTGCACGGCCACGACCGCGTACTCGGCGCCCTCGGGGACGACGTCGGGGAGGGTCTCGCGCTCGTGCGGGGTGCGCAGGTCGACGAGCTGGCGGATGCCCAGGCCGTTGTAGACGGGCAGCTCGTCCGCGGCGATCGCGTGCAGGGCGTCGGAGCGGTACACGAGCCCGCTGCGGACCGTGCGGCCCGAGGCGGTGCGGTGCCCGCCGAGGTCGCGGAAGTTGGGGGCGCTGGAGAGGAGGAAACCGTCGTTCGTCACCTTGGTGACGATACCCATCCTCCCCGGCGCCCCGTCAGCCGACGTCCGCTCCTCCCCGGCCGGGGTCAGGCGCCCTCGCGCATGGCGGTGATCTGCTCCCCCGCCTCCTTGACGTCCTTGGCGGTGTCCACGCCGCGCCAGAAGCCGTCGATGCGGTAGGCGGCCAGGCGCCCCTCCTCGGCCAGGTCGGGGAAGGTGGAGGACTCGTGGTCGCCCTTGGTGGGCAGCAGCGGGGTGATGCCCGGCTCGAACAGGTACACCCCGGCGTTGATCCACACCGGCAGCAGCGGGCTCTGGGTGAAGCCCTCGATCCGGTCCTGGTCGTCCACGTCCACGATGCCCCAGGTCGTGCGGAACTGGGCCAGGGCCAGGGTGGCCAGGCCGCCCCGCTCCCGGTGGTGGGCGGTCATCTCGTCCAGGGGGAACCAGGTGAGCACGTCGCCGTTGAGCGCGAAGTAGGGGGCCTCCGGGTCGTGCAGGCCGGTGGAGGCGAAGCGCAGGGCCCCGCCGCGGCCGAGCGGCTCGTCCTCGACCAGGAGCGTGACCCGCGGGCCGCCCTCGCGGGCCTCCAGGTGCTCGCGCAGGACCTCGGCCTTGTAGCCGCAGGAGACGACGACGTGTTCGACGCCGTGGCCGGCGAGCCACTCCAGCTGGTAGTCGATGATGGGCCGTCCGGCCACCTCCACCATCGCCTTGGGGCGGGTGTCGGTGTAGGGCCGCAGCCGGGTGGCCTGGCCGCCGGCGAGGATGAGCGCCTGGGTGACGGGAGACGCGGAGGAAGTGGGTGCAGCGGTCATGATCCGGACACTAGCAGCACGCCTGTACGCGCCCCCTCGGGTCTACTGCGTCGCCTCGGCGTAGGCCTTGCGGACGTCGGCGCTGGTCAGGACGGTGAGTTCGGCGGCGGTCGCGGCCTCGCCCAGCTCCTGGGACACGCGCAGGTCGCGGTGGGAGCACGCCTTCTCGAACAGGGAGCGGGCGAAGCGGCCGTTGCCGAGCTCGTCGATCCACCCGGCCTCGCACACGTGCGCGAAGATGCTGCGCAGGTCCTCGCGCGCGGTGTCGTCGAAGGCGTCACCGGTGCGGGCGGCCACGGTCTCGGCGATCTCGGTGAGCTCGTCGGCGGTGTAGGAGGGGAAGCGCACCCGCACGTTGAACCGCGAGGACAGTCCGGCGTTGGAGGCCAGGAAACGCTCCATCTCCGCCGGGTAGCCCGCGAGCACGACCACGAGCCGGGACCGGTCGTCCTCGGCCCGCTTGAGCAGGGTCTGGATGGCCTCGGAGCCGAAGGCGTCGCCGCCGCTGTAGCCGGGGTTGACCAGGGAGTAGGCCTCGTCCACGAACAGCACGCCGCCCAGCGCCCGGTCGATGAGCTCGTTGGTCCTGATGGCGGTCGCGCCCAGGTACTCCCCCACGAGGTCGGCCCGCTGGGCCTCGACCACGCGGGAGGTGGGCAGCAGCCCGAAGGAGTGGAAGATGGTGGCCAGGGTGCGGGCGACGCTGGTCTTGCCGGTGCCGGGCGGGCCGGAGAAGACCAGGTGGCGCAGGGGCCGCTCGACGGGGAAGCCCGCGTCGGCGCGCAGGCGGGCCGCCTCGATGGAGGCGGCGATCCCGCGCACCTGCTGTTTGACCGGGTCGAGGCCGACCATGTCCTCCAGTTCGGCCAGGGCCTGGTCGACGGGGACGGGCTCGTCGTCGCTGTCGGCGGAGGAGGCCCCGCGGGAGCCGCTGCCGGTGCGTGCGCGCAGCGGCCGGGTGCGGCCGTCGGCTCCGTCCCGGCCCCCGGGCGCGTTCGCGGGGCCCGCGCCGCCGTTGCGGCGCGAGACGGGCATGGA
>NZ_QPFC01001355.1:0-1465 GCF_003427465.1 Nocardiopsis sp. TNDT3
GGGGACGCGCCCGCCGGGGCGCGGGGGAGGGCCTCACCAGCCGCTGCGGGGGCGCTCGTCGGTGACCACCCCGAAGGCCGCCGGGATGGCCTCGCCCACGTGGTAGATCCGCCCGGCGATGTGCCGGGGCAGCGGGAAGTGCCGGAACTCGCCCTCCACGGCCCGGTTGGGGCCCATGGGCAGGGCGGAGAACTGCATCACCGGGTCCAGCCGGAACTCCTCGCGCCGCCGTGAGGAGACCACCGCGATCTCGTTGACCCGCCGCGACCCGTCCGGCCACCGGCCCAGGTGCACGATGGCGTCCACCGCGTTGTTGATCTGGTCGCGGATCGCCTCGTAGGGCACGTTGACGTCGCTCAGCGTGGCCAGGGTCTGCAACCGGTGGATGGCGTCGTCGGCCGAGTTGGCGTGCACGGTCACCAGCGACCCGTCGTGGCCGGTGTTCATGGCCTGGAGCATGTCGATGGTCTCCGAGCCGCGCACCTCGCCGACGATGATGCGGTCCGGGCGCATCCGCAGCGCGTTGCGCACCAGGTCGCGGATGGCGATCTCACCCCGGCCCTCGATGTTGGGCGGTCTGGACTCCAGGCGCACCACGTGGTCCTGCATCAGCTGGAGCTCGGCCGAGTCCTCGATGGTGACGATGCGCTCGTCGGAGGGCACGAACGCCGACATCGCGTTGAGGAAGGTCGTCTTTCCGGTACCGGTGCCGCCGGACACCACGATGTTGAAACGGGCCCGCACCATCGCCGCCAGCAGGATGCCGGTGGGCGAGTCCAGGCTCCCCATCCGCACCAGTTCGTCGATGGGATAGGGCTTGGGGAAGCGCCGGATGGTCAGCACCGGGCCCGACAACGACAGGGGCGGGATGATCACGTTGACGCGCTCGCCGGTGGGCAGCCGCGCGTCCACCATCGGCGAGGACTCGTCCACGCGGCGGTTGACCATCGACACGATGCGGTCGATGGTCTGGTAGAGCTGCTCCTCGCCGTTGAAGGTGGCGTCCACCCGCTGCATCCGGCCTCCGCGCTCGATGAACACGTTGTCGGGGCCGTTCACCATGATCTCGGTGACGGTCTCGTCGGCCAGCAGCGGCTCCAGGACGCCCAGTCCCAGGGCCTCGTCCACGACCCGGCGGATGAGCGCCGAACGCTCCCGGTCGGAGAGCACCGGGCCCTCGCGGGTGAGGATGTGCCCCACGACCTTCTCCAGGCGGACCCGGCGCTGGGCCAGGGTCAGCCTGGTGAGGTCCTCCAGGTTGATCTCCTCCAGCAGGCGCCTGCGCCAGTGCGTGACACTGCTGCGCTCGGAGCGCCCCTCGACGGCGCGGTCCTCCTCCAGACGGTCCTTCAGACCCATGGCCCCGCTCTCCTTCCCCCGGGGGCCGGCACGGCGGGGACGCACCCCGCCGCGCGGCGCCCCGACACGACTTCCGCTGCGTTCTCCCCTGGCGCCGGGGGGGGGG
>NZ_QPFC01001356.1:0-2599 GCF_003427465.1 Nocardiopsis sp. TNDT3
GGCGCGCGGCCGGTGACCACGTCCAGGCCGGGAACGCCGAGGCGGCCCGCGTTGCGGCCGATCCGCGCGGCCCGTTCGGGGTGGGCCTCCACCGCCGTGGCGGTGCAGGAGGGGTGGGCGCGCATCCACTCGATGCTCACCGAGCCCGCGCCAGCGCCCACGTCCCACAGGTGCTGGCCCGGCGAGGGGGCCAGGCGGGCCAGCGCCGAGGCGCGCAGGTCGCGCTTGGTGAGCTGCCCGTCGTGTTCGAAGGCGTCGTCGGGCAGCCCCGCGACCAGGCCGTGGCCGGGCGGGCCCAGGAGTTCCAGGGCCAGCACGTGCAGCGGGGGCACCGTGCCGGGAGGTGACGCGAGCCAGTGGTCGGCGGTGGTCTCCAGGCGCGACTCGGAGTCCGCGCCCAGGTCGCCCAGCACGGTCATCCGGCTGGCGCCGTAGCCCGCGCCGACCAGCAGGGCGGCGACCGCGGCGGGGGTGGCGCCGTCGGAGGAGAGCACCAGGACGCGGTGGCCGGGGGCGAGCTGGCGCAGCAGCAGGCGGGGGTCGCGGCCGACCAGGCCCACCACCGCGCAGCGTTCGGCGGGCCAGCCCATGCGGGCGCGAGCCAGGGCGACCGAGGAGACGGCGGGTTCCACCCGCACGGCGTCCGCGCCCAGCAGGTCGATCAGGGTGGTGGCGATGCCGGACACCAGGGGGTCGCCGGAGGCCAGCGCCACGGTGGAGGGGCCGTCAGGGGAGGCGCTGTCGGTGGAAGCTGGGTCGGCGGAGGCGGCGTCGAGCGAGGCCAGCAGAGGCGGCAGGCCCTCGCGCAGGGGTGAGGGCCAGGCCAGGCGGCGCTGCCGGGGCCGGTCGGGGAGCATCGCCAGGTGCCTGCGCCCGCCGAGCACCGTGTCGGCGGCCAGGACGAGCGCGCGCAGCCGCTCGGGCAGGCCGGGCCAGCCGTCCGCGCCGATGCCGACGACGGTGATCCGGCGCCCGGTGGGCGGGGAGACCCCGTCCTCCCGCGCAGCGGCACGGTGGGTGACGGGAGGGGGCTCCGCGCCGCAGGCGTCCGTTGAGGGTGCACCACTCCCCCGCGCAGCGGCATCCGGGCGGTGGCGGGTGACGGGAGGGCGGCTGTCGTCCTTCATTCCTCGGACGCTATCGTGGCGGCAGGCATGAGGTGCCCCAACGGCCCAGCCATCGGAAACGGTGGGGACGGCCGGCGGGGAGAATCTGGGAAGCCCGGTGAGACTCCGGCACAGGCCCGCTGCGGTGAACCGAGCCTTCCGTCCAGGAAGGACCCGGCAAGTCCGAAGACCGGCCTCGCGCCCGTCCCTTACCGATGGCGACATGAGCGGGAGCCTCTACATGCCATTGCGGTCACCGCACTACCCCTTTTCCGCGATCGTCGGCTGCGACGCCGAGGAACTCGACGACCTGGGCCTGTCCCTCGTCCTCACCAGCGTCTCGCCGGAGATCGGCGGCGTCCTGGTGCGCGGCGAGAAGGGCACCGCCAAGTCCACCGCGGTCCGGGCCCTGGCCTCCCTCCTGCCGCCCGTCGACGTCTACCAGGGCGACCGGTTCTCCGTGGACCCCGCCGACCCGGCGCAGCACTCCCCCGACGGGCCCTTCGGGTCCGGCACGGCCGTGGAGAGCCGCCCGGTGCGCCTGGTCGAACTGCCCGTCGGCGCCACCGAGGACCGCGTCCTGGGCTCCCTGCACCTGGAACAGGCCCTCACCCACGGCAGGGTCGCCTACGAACCCGGCCTGCTGGCCCGGGCCCACCGCGGCATCCTCTACGTCGACGAGGTCAACCTCCTGCACGACCACCTGGTCGACCTGCTGCTGGACGCCGCCGCGACCGGCCGGGTCACCGTGGAGCGCGACGGGTTCTCCGTGGAGCACGCGGCCCGGTTCCTGCTCATCGGCACCATGAACCCCGAGGAGGGCGAGCTGCGCCCGCAGCTCCTGGACCGGTTCGGACTCACCGTCGAGGTCGCCGCGCCGTCCGAGCCCGCGATCCGCGCCGAGGTGGTGCGCAGGCGCATGTCCCACGACGCCGACCCCGCCGCCTTCGCCGGGCGCTACCACGGGGCCGAGAAGGCGCTGGCCGAACGCATCGCGGCGGCCCGGGAGGCACTGGGCCGGGTGCGCCTGTCCGAGGCCGCGCTGCTGAAGATCGCCGAGGTGTGCGCCGCCTACGACGTGGACGGCCTGCGCGCCGACATCGTGACCGCGCGCACGGCGATGGCGCACGCGGCCTGGTCGGGCCGGACCTCGGTCACCCGGGCCGACATCCGCCGCGCAGCCACGCTCGCCCTGCCGCACCGGCGCCGACGCAACCCCTTCGACGCGCCGGGACTCGACGAGGAGCTCCTGGACCGGATCCTGGGCGACGAGGAACCGCCGCCCGACCCCCCGGAGCCGCCGGGCCCGCAGGGGACCGACGACGGCGACGATTCCGAAACCCCGTCAGACACACAGGACCCACAGGATCCCTCCGACAACGCCAGTCCCCCGGACAACGCCGGGGACACCGGGGAAGCCGAGACCTCCGGCGGCGAACAGCCCGACCCGGAGCGCTCCCCCGCCTCAGCCGAGCACGCGCCCGAGGATGCCG
>NZ_QPFC01001357.1:0-2340 GCF_003427465.1 Nocardiopsis sp. TNDT3
GCCCCGCCCCCACCCCCAGGGTGTGGCCGCCTACCGTTCCATGCTGGGGCACGCCCTCGCGGACGGGAAGATCGTCGGCGACGAGGCGCAGCGGCTGGCCCTGCTCGCCACCCGGGCCGGGTTCACCCGGTCCACGGTGCGCCGGGTGCACGAGCAGGTGCTCCTGGAGGCGCGCGCCCGCGCCGAGGCCGACGGGCGGGTCACCTCCACCGAACTCAGGGAGTTGGAGAAGGCCGCCAGGAACCTGGGCGCGGGACACGTCATCCAGGACCTGCTCTACGTCGCCGACCAGGAGAAGGCGCGCAGGAACGGCCCGCTCAAGGGCTGGCGGGTCGTGCCCGCGGGGGAGGACGGGTCGGTGAACGCGGTCGTGGACTTCGCGGTGTCCCACGGCGCGACGGTCGGGGTCAACGTCACCAAGACGGTGCGGCTGGTCATCGCCGAACCGGGAACGGACGACGCGAAGGTCCGCAAGGCCCGGGACGCGGACATCCGGGTGGCGACCCCCGCCGAGGCCTGGGACCTGTTGAAGGCGGCCGTCGACAAGGCGGAGCGCGGCCTGTTCGACGACGGGACCGGGGTGATGGTCGCCGCCCAGCTCCGCGCCGAGCAGCGGGAGGATGCGGACAGGAAGCCCTGGCAGGCGTTCTGGCGTCCCCGGGAGCTGTCGGACCGGCAGTACCACGAACAGTTCGTGGCGCCCTTCGAACGCCGTGTCCGTGCCGCGTCACACGAGCGCCGATCGGACCGGGGACCCCACAGGATCAACGCCCGCATCACCGTGGAGCCGCAGAAGAAGAGCGGCGGCTGCGCTGGCGCGGCGCTGCTCTTCGCGGCCACGGTCTCGGGGGCGGCCACCGCGGCCGCTCAGTTCTGGCCGTTCTAGCGGGGGGACCACGGGTCCACCGGTTCACCGTGCACCGGACCGGACCAGCCCGGGCGGGGAGAGGAGGCCAGGAGCTCAGACGGGGCGTCCACCGAACGGGGCGCGCTCCGTCCGACAGCAGAAAAAGGATACTCCGGTGTTCTCATCGCCGGGCGGACCCTCTCGTCCGGGGGCCGCGGAATGTGTTTCGCTCGTTTCCTCGCTGGTGGGGGCGGGCTCTTTCGGGGTGCCCGAGTTATTGGAGGCACCGTTGTAACGAATGTGTCGACCTGTGGATCCGGTCCTTTTCCCCTTGCTAGGGTGCGCTGACCGGGTTGCCGTAGAAGGGCCGTTATGGAATTCGACGAGAAGGTTTCCGCGCTCAGTGCCAAGGTGCAGAAGCAGCGTGATATGACCCAGACCGAGGAGGCGGCCAAGAACGCCTTCGTCATGCCCTTCATCGCGACCGTCCTCGGATACGACGTCTTCGATCCGCGCGAGGTGGTGCCCGAGTTCACCGCGGACGTCGGCATGAAGAAGGGCGAGAAGGTCGACTACGCCATCATGCGCGACAACGAAGTGCAGATGCTCATCGAGTGCAAGAAGGCGAACGGTGAGTTGCGGATCGAGCACGCCTCGCAGCTCTACCGCTACTTCTCCGTCACCAACGCGCGGATCGCGGTCCTCACCAACGGCGTGGAATACCAGTTCTACACCGACCTCGAAGCGCCCAACCGCATGGACTCCAAGCCGTTCATGGTGCTCGACCTCGGCGACGTGGACGAGACACTTCTTCCCGAACTCCACAAGCTGACGAAGGCCTCCTTCGACCTGACCTCGGTCATCGACGCTGCGGAGAAGCTCAAGTACCTCGGGGCGATCAAACGCGCTCTGGCCGACCAGTTCCAGGATCCCGAGGACGAGTGGGTCAAGTTCTTCGCCAGCCGCGTCTACGACAAGTCCTTCACCAAGCGGGCCCGCGAACAGTTCACGCCGCTCGTCAAGGAGGCCGCCTCCGCCTTCCTCGACGACCAGGTCAACGTCCGGCTGAAGAAGGCGCTGGAGTCCACGCGTCCCCAGCAGGAGGAGACGGCGCCGGTCAGCGGCGAGGAGGTCGCGGAGGAGGACCTGGAACGCGGTAGCGGCATCGAGACCACCCTGGAGGAACTGGAGGGCTACCAGGTCGTCAAGGCGATCGCGTGCAGCGAGGTCAAGCCGCAGCGGGTCACGCAACGGGACTCCAAGAGCTATTTCGCCGTCCTGCTGGACGACAACAACCGGAAGCCGATCGCGCGCCTGCACTTCAACGCCAGGTCGAAGAAGTACCTCGGCACCTTCGACGCCGACAAGAACGAGACCCGGCACCCCCTGGGGTCGATCGACGAGATCTACCTCCACGCGGAGAGGATCCGCGAGGCGGTGCGCAACTACCTCGTCTGAGGTCCGGGCGGTCCGGCGGCCGTCCGGACCTCAGA
>NZ_QPFC01000162.1:0-12125 GCF_003427465.1 Nocardiopsis sp. TNDT3
GCCCGGTGTCGAAGACCTCGACACCGGGCCGTCCGGCCGACCACGTCACCGCCGTTCCCGTGCGCTACCCCGAGCGGTGGGTCGCCGCCGGGGTCATCCTCGTCCTCGCGGCCATGTTCGTGCACATGCTGTTCACGAACGACGCCTTCAACTGGCCGTTCATGTTCGACCACATGTTCTCCGAGCCGGTCGTGCGCGGCGTGTGGATCACCCTCAGCGCCACCGTGCTGTCGATGGTCATCGGCGTCGTCCTGGGCATCGTCCTGGCGGTGATGCGGCTGTCGGGCAACCCCGTCCTGGTATCCGTCTCCTGGCTGTACACCTGGTTCTTCCGGGGCGTGCCCCGCCTGGTGCTGGCGGTGCTCTTCGGCAACATCGCCATCCTGTACCAGACCATCGAGTTCGGCCTGCCCTTCGACAACTACTGGATGCCGTGGCTGGGCCTGGAGGGCGACGCCCGCTTCTTCGAGATCGACACCCGCACCGTGCTGAGCGGCTACACCGCCGGCCTGCTGGCGCTGTCGCTGTCCGAGGGCGCCTACATGGCCGAGATCATCCGCGCGGGGCTCCAATCGGTCAACAAGGGCCAGACCGAGGCCGCGCAGGCGCTGGGCATGGGCAAGGGCAAGGTCCTGCGCCGGATCACCCTGCCGCAGGCGATGCGGGTGGTCGTGCCGCCCACGGGCAACGAGACCATCGCCATGCTCAAGGACACGGCGCTGCTGGCCTACGTGCCGGTGACCATCGAGCTGTTCTACCAGCTCCAGGCCATCGGCTCCCGGACCTACCAGATCTTCCCGATGCTGGTCGCCGCGTGCCTGTGGTACCTGGCCATCACCAGCGTCCTGATGGTGGGCCAGTACTTCCTCGAACGCAGGTTCAACCCCGGCCAGTACGGCAGTATCCGCGACCGCATCGTCGGAGGGGCGCACAGGTGAGCGACAAGACGAAGGACCCTGGCGTCGTGGAGACCGCCGAGGGCGCCACGCTGCCCGCCGACGCGCTCGTCGTGGCGGAGAACGTGCGCAAGAGCTTCGGCCGCCTGGAGGTGCTCAAGGGCATCGACCTCCAGGTCGGGCGCGGCGAGGTCATGTGCGTGATCGGCCCGTCCGGGTCGGGCAAGTCCACCTTCCTGCGCTGCGTCAACCACCTGGAGAAGCTCACCGCCGGACGGCTGTGGGTCAACGGCGAGCTGATGGGCTACCGGCAGAAGCGCGGCAAGCTCTACGAGCTGCGCGACAACGAGATCGCCGCCCAGCGCAGCGACATCGGCATGGTCTTCCAGCGCTTCAACCTGTTCCCGCACCTGAGCGTCCTGGGCAACATCACCGAGGCGCCCGTGCAGGTCAAGCGGGTCCCCCGGAGCCAGGCCAACGCCAAGGCCATGGAGCTGCTGGAGCGGGTGGGCCTGCCCGACAAGGCCGACGCCTACCCCGACCAGCTCTCCGGCGGCCAGCAGCAGCGCGTGGCCATCGCCCGCGCGCTGGCCATGGAACCGTCGCTGATGCTGTTCGACGAGCCCACCAGCGCCCTGGACCCGGAGCTGGTCGGCGAGGTCCTGGACGTCATGCGCGACCTGGCCCGGGGCGGGATGACCATGGTGGTCGTCACCCACGAGATGGGGTTCGCCCGCGAGGTCGGCGACTCCCTGGTCTTCATGGACGACGGCCTGGTCGTGGAGTCGGGCACGCCCGCCGAGGTGCTCTCCAACCCGCGCCACGAGCGCACCCGGGCGTTCCTGTCCAAGGTGCTCTGAGCGCTCCGCGGGGGCCGCCGCGTCCCCGCCCCGGGCGCGGCGGCCGGTACCGGCCGGGGAAACACCCCCGGATCCCTTGACCGCGCGGCGGCGCGTCGCCAGAGTCGTGGTGTACGCGCCCCGCTCGGGAGAGGCACATGGACGCTCGCACGGACCACACACGCAGGCGCTGGGACCGCATGGCCGCCTACTGCGAGCACAGCGAGCGCTTCCAGAGCCCCGCCATGCGCCGCACCCGCGAGATCCTGTGCGCCGGGGCGCGCGGCGAGACGCTGGAGGTGGCGGTCGGGACGGGCCGCAACCTCGCCCACTACCCGCCGCAGGTGCGCCTCACCGCCGTCGACGTCAGCCCGCGCATGCTCGACCGCGCCCGCGACAGGGCCGAGGAGCTGGGCAGGGCCGTGCGCTTCGTGGAGGGCGACGCCCAGGAGCTGGACTTCCCCGACCAGGCCTTCGACACCGTCCTGTGCACGCTGGCGATGTGCGCCGTCCCCGACCAGCGGCGCGCCCTGGCGGAGATGTACCGCGTGCTGACGCCGGGCGGCAGGCTCCTGATGGCCGACCACATCGAGTACGCCCGCCTGCCCGGGCGGCTGGTGGAGCGGCGCCGGGAGAACCCGCGCCGCCTGCCGCGGGAGGTCGCCGTCGAGGCCGGGTTCGAGGTCGTCCACCACGACCGGCTGTTCCTCGGACTGGTGGAGCGGGTGGTCGCCCACCGTCCCTGAGCGGTCCCGGAGCGCGGGGGCGCCCCGCCGCAGCGCATACCCTGGAGGCGACCGTGTCCCCGCCGCGCGCCCGAGGTGGTCCGATGATCCGTCCCGCACGTCCCGACGACGTTCCCGTCATCCACGCCCTGGTGCGCGAACTCGCCGAGTACGAGAAGGAGCCGGACGCGGTCGTCGCCACCGAACAGGACCTGCGCACCGCCCTCTTCGGACCGGACGCGGCGGTGTTCGCGCACGTCGCCCAGGAGGACGGGGACGGCCCGGTCGTCGGGTTCGCGCTGTGGTTTCGCAACTACTCCACCTGGACCGGCAAGCACGGCGTGTACCTGGAGGACCTGTACGTGCGCCCCCGGGCGCGCGGTCGGGGACACGGCCTGGCCCTGCTGCGGACCCTGGCCCGGATCTGCGTCGAGCGCGGCTACACCCGGCTGGAGTGGTCGGTGCTGGACTGGAACGAGCCCTCGATACGGTTCTACGAGTCGCTGGGCTCGCGCCCCATGGACGGGTGGACGGTCCGCCGCCTGGACGGCGGCGCGCTGGACGCACTGGGCTCCGAGGAGCCCTGAGACCGGCCGTCCGTCCGGCCTTTCGCCCCGGATCGTGTGGACACGATCCGTTCGCCCTGCGTCAGTGGCAGGGTAAACCAGATACATTGCTCTCAAGCGGCAACCCCGCCCCCCGAAGGAGGGACGTGACCGAAGAAACCGCTGTGCCCACGGCCGACGCCATCGGCGTCCGGGACGCTGTCACCGTCAACATGCCCGCGGACAGCGCCTACTTGTCCGTTCTGCGGACGGCGACGGCGGGTCTGGCCGCGCGACTGGACTTCACCCTCGACGAGATCGAGGACCTGAGGATCGGTGTCGACGAGGCCTGCGCCATGCTCCTCTCCCAGGCGCTGCCGGGCACGGAACTGACCACGGAATTCGAACTCACCCCCGACGGGATGCGCATCTCCGTCTCGGTGCTCACCGCGGACGGGCGCCTTCCCGCCCGCGACACCTTCGCCTGGACCGTCCTGTCCGCCCTCGCGGGAGAGGTCGACGCGGGCGTCGGACCGGACGACCGTGTCCACATCGTCCTGTACAAACGCCGCGGCACACTGGAGTCGGCGTGAGCGAGAGGGGGCCCGCTCTGACAGCGAAGACCGAGCACGCGGTGCCCGACAGGGCCCGCGCGAGAGAGTTGTTCGAGCGCCTCGGCGAACTCGAGGCGGACTCCGAGGAGCGCCGGAGGATCCGCGACGAGCTGGTGGAGCTCCACCTGCCCTTGGTGGAGTACCTGGCCCGCCGCTTCCGCAACCGCGGCGAGTGGCTGGACGACCTCACCCAGGTGGCCACGATCGGGCTGATCAAGTCCATCGACCGGTTCGACCTGGAGCGCGGGGTGGAGTTCTCCACCTACGCCACCCCCACCATCGTCGGTGAGATCAAGCGGCACTTCCGCGACAAGGGCTGGGCGGTGCGGGTTCCACGCCGCCTCCAGGAGCTGAAGCTCTCGCTCACCAAGGCGGTCAGCGACCTGTCGCAGCGGGAGGGGCGCTCCCCGACCGTCGCCGAGCTCGCGGCGCACCTGCAGATGACCGAGGAGGAGGTGCTGGAGGGCCTGGAGTCCGCCAACGCCTACTCGACGGTGTCGCTGGACGCGCCCGACAGCGGGGACGAGGACGCGCCCGCGGTGGCCGACTCACTGGGCATCGTGGACGAGTCCCTGGAGGGCGTGGAGTACCGGGAGTCGCTCAAGCCGCTCCTGGAGCAGCTTCCGCCGCGGGAGAAGCGCATCCTGCTGCTGCGCTTCTTCGGCAACATGACGCAGTCGCAGATCGCCCAGGAGCTGGGGATCTCGCAGATGCACGTGTCCCGTCTGCTGGCCCGCACCCTGGCGCAGCTGCGCCAGGCGCTGACCACCGACGACTGACACCCGAGCGGTCGCCGCGGGCGGCCGCGGCGCTACTTCCCCCGCTCGTCGGGGAAGAGCGCCGCGGTCGTCGGCGGCGAGAGCACGGCGGCGGAGGCGCACACCGCCACGGCCGCGAGCACCGCGGCGAACGCGTACTGCTCGCTGGTGAACATGTAGTAGGCCACCACGGCCAGGAAGAGCTGGGTGACGAACACCGGAGTGCGCGCCCAGTCCCGCAGCTGCCAGAGCCCGCGTGCGACGAAGACCAGCAGCGCGCCCGCGCCCAGCCCCAGGGCGGTCAGGGGGATCGCGCTGGTCAGGTCGCTGGCCCGACCGGTGATCGCGGTGAAGAGGCTGTAGACCCCGCTGGCCGCGGCGGCCAGCCCGATCAGGGCCTCCAGGGCGGCGGCGATGACGATGGTGACGGGACGCGAAGACACCTGACGAGCCTATACGCGCTCCGGGGGTCCCTCCCCCCGGCCCCGGCTTCGCGCACACGGCGCCCGCACCGTGGTCCGCGACGACGTGCCGCCCGGCGCCGCCCCGGCTTCGCACACGAGGCGCCCCCGGCAGGAGGAGCGCCGCGCGCGGCGTCCCCTGAGGGTGGCGGCCGCACCGGCGCGGAGCGCCCCCGGCGGGCGACGGGCGGGCCGAAGCGGAGCGGAGCCCCCGAGAGATACGCCCTAGACTGGCGTGGTGCGCGCCCTTCTCATCATGAACCCCCAGGCCACCACGACCACGTCACGCACGCGTGAGGTGATCATGGGCGCCCTGGCGTCGGAGCTGGACGTCACCGTGTCCGAGACCGAGTACCGCGACCACGCGGGCGAGCTGGCCCGCGAGGCGGCCGGGAACGGATACGAGCTGGTGCTGAGCCTGGGCGGCGACGGCACCGTCAACGAGGTGGTCAACGGCCTCCTGACCACCCCCGAGGGGCTCAGGCGCCCCCGCTACGCGGTGATCCCCGGCGGCAGCGCCAACGTCTTCATCCGCGCCCTGGGCGTGCCCGGCGACCCGGTGGAGGCCACCGGCGTCGTACTGGAGGCGGTCCGCGAGGGCCGCGAGCGCGAGATCAACCTCGGCCGGATCACCAGCGACCAGGACGACCGCTACTTCACTTTCTGTGCTGGTTTCGGCTGGGACGCCGACGTGGTCCAGCAGGTGGAGAACGAGCGCGCCAACGGGCGCAGGGCCACTCCCGCGCTGTACGCGGAAGTGGCGGTAAAGCTGTTCTTCCAGGGGGATATCCGCGATCCGTCACTAAGCGTGGTCAGCCACGGAAGGTCCCTTGTGGGGGCGTATTTCGCGCTCGTCACCAACACCACGCCCTGGACCTACGCGGGGGCGCTGCCGCTTCAGCCGACCCCGTCCTCGCGTTTCGATCTGGGCCTGGACGCTTTCGCGCTGACCCACTCCTCGCACGCGCTCACGGGGTGGATCCTTTCCCAAATGTTCTTCCCCAAAGGCCTTCCCGCACGTGGGGACGGCTACGTGACGTGGCATGACCAGGACTCTCTCCAGATCACGTCATCCCACCCCAGGGCCTTCCAAATCGACGGCGAATACCTGGGAGACCGCGAACAGGTCAACTTCCACTCTGTACCGAAGGCATTACGAATCGTCTGTTAATTGCGCCGAAAGACGCCATTCCGAGCCACTGTGACGCACCCGACACGCCGAACAGGACCTTTGGCCTCGGCAGCTCTTGCATGGGCCGAACGATCCTGTCACGCTCAAGTTATCGCCGCGAGTTACAGGCGAGTTAATTGGGGCGCTTCCCACATGGCCGTGGGATGAAACCTGGACGGCCCTCGGCCCGAACACCCCTTCCGATGGAACCCATCCATCGGGCGCCCTTCGCCCGTTACGGACGCGCACAAGATCGTGAAAAGCTTCACAAGCCCCCGATCGCCTCACCGTGAGGAGTGGACCGCATGGACTGGCGCCATGACGCAGCCTGCCGTGACGAAGACCCCGAACTCTTCTTCCCCATCGGGAACTTCGGCCCCGCACTGATCCAGATCGAAGAGGCCAAGGCGGTCTGCAACCGCTGCCCGGTCAGCTCCGCCTGTCTGCGTTGGGCCCTGGAGAGCGGCCAGGACGGCGGCGTCTGGGGCGGCACCAGCGAGGACGAGCGCCGCGCGCTCAAGAAGCGCCGCGGCAGCGCCTACCGCACCATGGTCCGCAGCTGAGGCCCCGCACACGGTAGGTCCCCGGAAGACCCCGAGGAGCTCCGGAAGGCCCCCAGGAGTCCCCGCGCGGCGCGGCGGGGACGGCGCCCGGGGCCGTCGCGGGCCGGTGCTTCCGCCGGCCCCCCGGAGCGGGCCCGCGCGTGGTCCGCGCGAGCCCCGTCTCAGGGCAGCTCCCCCTCCTCGTGCTCCAGCGGCAGGCTGATCGCCACCTCGGTCCCGCCGCTCTCCTTGGGCTTGATCGCCAGGGTTCCCCCCAGCTCGCCCACGATGAGGGTCCGCACGATCTGCAGGCCCAGGCTCGTGGTGCCCTCCAGGTCGAAGTCCTCGGGCAGCCCCCCGCCGTCGTCGGAGACGGCCAGCTCCAGGCTGCTCGGCCCCGGGTAGCCCGGCTGCGCGTCGAACCGGCGCACCCGCACCTCGATCCGCCCCGGCCCCTGCCCCAGGCCGTGCTCCACGGCGTTCTGCACCAGCTCGGCCAGGACCATCGACAGCGGTGTCGCCACCAGCGCGTTCAGCAGGCCGAAACCGCCGATCCGGCGCGGCACCACCGCGGTGCCCGTGGAGGAGACCTCCGCCGCCATCTGGATCACCCGGTCGGCGATGTCGTCGAAGTCCACCACCTCGTCGGGGGTGTGCGAGAGCATCTCGTGCACGATCGCGATGGACCCGACCCGGCCCACCGCCTCGTCCAGCGCCGCCCGCGCCTCGGGCACGTCCAGGCGCCGCGCCTGGAGGCGCAGCAGGGCGGCGACCGTCTGGAGGTTGTTCTTCACCCGGTGGTGGATCTCCCGGATGGTGGCGTCCTTGGTCATCAGCTCGCGCTCGCGGCGGCGCAGCTCGGTGACGTCGCGCACCATCACCAGGGCGCCGATGCGCACCCCGTCGATGACCAGGGGGATGGAGCGCAGCTGCACGGTGACCCCGCGCGCGTCCACCTCGGCCTCCTGCGGCGCCCGGCCGCTCGCCGTGTAGGTCAGCGCCTCGTCGCGCGCCTCGCCCGGGGCCGCCAGCTCCAGCGTGGTGCGGTCCAGGCGCGCCCCCACCAAGTCGGCGGTCAGGCCGAGCCTGCGGTAGGCCGACAGGGCGTTGGGGCTGGCGTAGACCACCTCGCCGTTCTGGTCCAGGCGCAGCAGCCCGTCGCCGACCCTGGGCGAGCGCACCATCAGGGGCCCCTGGTCGCTGAACGGGAACGCGCCCTCGGCGATCATCTGGGCCAGGTCGCCCGCACTCTGCAGGTAGGTCAGCTCCAGGCGGCTGGGCGTGCGCGCCGAGCTGAGGTTGGTGCTGCGCTGGATGACCCCGATGAGGTTGCCCTGGCGGCGCACCGGAATGGTCTCCTCGCGCACCGGGACGCCGCCCGACCAGTCCGGGTCGCCGTCGCGGCAGATGCGCCCCTCCTCCCAGGCGCGGTCGATCAGGGCCCTGCGCCCGATCACGCGCGGCGCCGAACGGGACGTGACATCGGTCATGTCGTCGCGCAGGACGGTCTCGACCAGGTCGTCCTGGAAGGCGGTGGGCCCGGTGGTGGGACGCATCTGGGCGATGGCCACCCAGCCGTCGTCCTCGCGCAGACGCACCCACAGCACGAGATCGGCGAAGGACAGGTCCGCCAGGAGCTGCCAGTCCGAGACCAGGGAGTGGAACCACTCCAGGTCGGCCTGCTTGAGTGACGTGTGTCGCCAGATGAGATCACTGAGGTGAGGCACTCACAAATCATCCCATGAAGGCGTGCATACTCAAGAGGTACGCACTCGACCAGTGGTCCACACCAATCGGCGGCTGCCACCCCCGCCGTGCCGACCACACCGGGAGGGTTGTGCGGCAAGCGCGGGACTCGGCGAAGGAGACTGATGACTGGTCAGCGCACACTGGACGGCAACCCCCGGGTGCCGAAGTACTACCAGGTGAAGAAGCAGCTCCTGGAACTGATCGAGGCGATGCCCGCGGGCAACCCGGTCCCCCCGGAGCGCGCCCTGGCGACCCAGTTCGGCACCTCGCGGACCACCGTGCGCCAGGCGCTCACCGAGATGGTGGTCGAGGGCCGTCTGCTGCGCATCCAGGGCAAGGGCACCTTCGTGGCCAAGCCGAAGGTGGCACAGGTCCTGCAACTGACCAGCTACACCCAGGAGATGCGCGCGCACGGCCTGCACCCCGCCACGCGCATCCTGGACGTGAGCTACATCAACGCCGACGACCAGCTCGCCGAGCTGCTGGCCATCCGCTCCGGCGGGCGCGTGCTGCGCATCGAGCGGCTGCGGCTGGCCAACGGCGAGCCGATGGCCGTGGAGACGGCCCACCTGGCCGCGCGGCGCTTTCCGGGCCTGCGTCGGCAGCTGGACCGCTACGCGTCGCTCTACGAGGCTCTGGCGAGCGCGTACGACGTCTCCCTGGCCGAGGCGGAGGCCTCGATCGAGACCGTCCTGGCCACGCCCAACGAGGCGCGGCTGCTGGGCGTGGACGTGGGCCTGCCGCTGGTGCTGCACTGCCAGCACAGCTTCGACGGCGACGGGCACCCGGTGGAGTGGGTGCGCTCGCTCTACCGGGGCGACCGGTACAAGTTCGTCACACGCCTGCGCCCGCCCCGGGACTGACCCCCGTGCGGGCGGGCGCCGGAGCAGGGCGGCCGGCACGCCAGCGCCCGCTCCGGGACCGTCCGGCCGTGACACGGCCCGCGCCCGGCCGCCGCCGGGTCCGGGCCGGTGCTCCCCGCCGGACGGATCCCGCGGGTCAGAGCCGGGAGAGCACCGTGGCCAGCGCGTCCACCACGCGGGGGTCGTACTCGCTGTCGGTGTCCATGCGCAGGCGCTCCAGGACCGCCGTGCGGCGCTCGGCGTCGCCGTTGTCGCCGACGAGGTCGTCGAAGGCGTTGGCCACCTTGATGATCCGGCTGCCCAGCGGCGGGACCCCCTCGTCGCCGTCCCCGGCGAGGGGCTCGCACTGGCGGCGGACCGTCTCGGCCACGTTGTCCAGAACACCGGTCTCCCGGATGATCGCCGACCCCAGCTCGGCGATGCGCCTCTGCTCCCTGGGCGAGGCGAGCACGGTGGCGCCGCCCGCGATGGGCTCGCGCAGGGACAGCTGGCCGATGTCGTGCATCAGGGCGGCGTACTCCAGCTCCAGCAGCTCGGCCTCGGCCAGGCCCAGTTCGCAGGCGATCCCGTGCGCCAGCTGGCTGACCCGGCGCGAGTGCCCGTTCTCCACGTAGCCGCCCACCTCGGTGACCCGCGACAGCGCCCGGACCGTCTCCAGGTAGGTGCGGCGCACCTCCGCGTGGCGGCGGAAGGCCACCTGCGACACCAGCAGCGGGGCGATGAACACCAGCAGCCCGCCCAGACCGGTCACCGTGCAGGCCAGCGCGATCAGCACGCCGCTGGAGCCGATCGCGGCACCGGTGGCGAACTGGGCGCGCAGTTCGTCGCGGACCGCGACGGAGGGGCTGGTGCGCAGGCGCTCGGCCCGCAGCACCGCCGCCAGCAGGGAGTCCGCCGCCCAGACGAGCATGACCAGCGCCGCCATCAGCAGCGTGGCCGTCACCGACGGGCCCGACAGGTGGAGCTGGTCGGCCAGCGGCCGGAAGGCGATCGCCAGCGCCGCCGCGACGAGCACCCTGCGGGCCACGTCCTCCACCCGGGGGCTGCGGCCCACGGCGATGTGCGGCAGCTCGCCCAGCGCCACCCCCAGGGCGACCACCGCCACCACCTGCCAGGCGGAGTGGTGCAGCGGCCCGGAGCCCAGCGACAGCAGGAACGCGTAGCTGATCGCGCCGGCCGAGGCGATGGGGGCCACCTCCCGGTGGCCCGGCAGAGTGATCCGCGCCAGCTCACCGGCCGCGACGACCAGGCAGAACGCCAGCGCCACGTGCGGTTCCACGACCCCGGTCGAGGCCGTCCACACCAGCGCGGCCAGAGCGCCCGAGCCCACCGAGCCGACCAGTGCCGCGCGCACCGGCCGGGAGGTCCGCCAGACCGGCCCGCGCGGGCGCTGGTGGTTGAGGGCACCGCCCTCGGGACCGCTCAGCACGGGCCCGGACGACCGGGCCCCGTCCGACTGTCTCTGCGTCATCATCGTTCACGCCCGCCCGTCACTGCCTCGGCGGAGGCCGTGGCGTCCGCGGAGGCGGCCTCGTCGGCCGCCGCCCCTGCGGAGGACGGCTCCCCGGCGGCGCTCTCCTCGGCGGACGCGTCGGCGGGCACCTCCTCCGGTTCCCCGGCTCGGCCGGACCCCTCCACGGAGCGTTCGGCCGCCTCCGACCCGTAGCAGCCGCCCGGAGGCTCGGCGATGTCGGGTGTCTCCCAGCCCTCGCGTTCGACGGCGCGCACGAGCGCCTCGACCATCCTGGGGTCGAACTGGGTCCCGGCGCAGGCCCGCAGTTCGGCGACGGCGTCCTCCACCGACCACGCCCTGCGGTAGGAGCGCGTGGAGGTGAGGCAGTCGAAGACGTCGGCGACGCTGATGATGCGCGCGGACTCGGGGATCTCCATCCCGACCAGGCCCATGGGGTACCCGCGCCCGTCCAGGCGCTCGTGGTGGTGCCGGATCCCGGCCAGCGCCTCGTCCAGGAAGCTGATCTCCCGCACGATCTCGTAGCCGCGCGTGGGGTGCAGCTTGATGGCCGCGTACTCGTCGTCGGTGAGCTTGCCGGTCTTCTGCAGCACCTTGGTGGGCACTCCGAGCTTGCCGATGTCGTGCAGCATCCCGGCGTAGCGGATCTTCTGCACCCGGTCGGCGGGCATGCCCAGTTCGCGTGCGATCATGGCGGCGCCCTCGGCCACGCGCATGCAGTGGCCCCGGGTGTAGTAGTCCTTGGTCTCCACCGCCTGGCACAGGGTGGCCAGGGTGGCCTCGTGCGCGCGTGCCTCGTCCAGCTGCTGGGCGAAGGTCCAGCGCGCGATGAACAGCGGGAGCAGCACCAGCAGCGGCGCGATGAGGCCGACCCCGCCCCAGACCGCGGCGATGGCCAGGCCGAGCATCTGGTAGCCCATGGAGGACAGCTCGACCCCCACCAGCGGACGCCAGTCGAACCGGCCACGCGAGCCGCCGGGGCGCACGACGCCCAGGGTCCACATCAGGACGGCCACGAGCACCGAGTTGACCAGGGAGTGGGTCAGGACGGCGGCGACGTAGGGGAGGACGATGGCCGGGAAGTCCTCCCGGCCGGGTTCTCCCACCGTTCCGCCGAGCAGAAGGTAGACGTGTCCGGCCGCGTAGGCCGCCAGTGCGAACTGTGCTCCGTTGAACGCCCTCTTGACGAGGTTCTGCCTGCGGATGGCGAAGCAGGAGGCGAAACCGACCACCGCCGCCCCGACCGGTCCGACCAGGACGACGGCGGCCAGGGAGACCGCCGAACTCGGCGAGATCCCCGCCTTGACGCCCGTCAGGACCGCCGTACTGATCGACTCCGCGACCACGAAGAGAATCGCGATCAGGACCAGTGTGCGCAGATCCAGGCCCGAGTAGGGACCCATGAGCATGATGGTGACAGCACTGACAACGATGATTCCGACGTAGACACGCGCGCCCCCAGGAAGAGCCCGCACCCCCGTTCACCCCCCG
>NZ_QPFC01001358.1:0-3545 GCF_003427465.1 Nocardiopsis sp. TNDT3
GGGAGCGGCGGGGCGCTTGGGGTGCTTGGGTCGCTCGGGGCGTTCGGGAGCCCGGTCGGTTCGTGCGGGAGGTGCGGTGGCCTCGACCGGAGCGCGGACCTGGGCGGGAACCGGGACGTAGCGACGGACCCGGGTGGAGCGGCGGCGTCGGCCGCCGGTGGCGGAGTGGCGTCCGCACGGGGGCGCGAAGAGGGCCTTGACCATGCCGAAGGCGCGGATCAGGGCCGCAGCGCTAAACTGGCGCATGCTGGCAATTTCCTTGTCTCAAAGGGTGGTTGTTGCTGGCCACGGCCCCGGACGGTGAGTAACCGTCGCGGGGTCATTGCGTGGATGGAGTTGTGTGTCCGGTGCCAGATTAAGGGCAGGGGCGGAGTGGAAGCGAACTTTTCTGCGAACTACTCCAGGGTAATTTCGGGTTGGCGGCATCGTCGCAGTTCAGGGTGCATGATCAACGCTTTCACGGCTGTCCTGGAGTTCTGCGCAGATGGCCCTGAATGTCGTTATTGGTGACATTTGTTGAGAATGCCCGCAGCTGCATGAGTACAAGGGAAAGGCGTCGTCTCGTGGGATGTCGTTTCCCGGTCGTCGTGGCTTGACGCCCAACCCAGTCGGCCTTTCGGCCGCCGCACTAGCCTGACCCGTATGGGGCTCAAGGGCTGTGGTCACGCGGACGTGCGGTTGCCTTCTCCGTTGGAGGAGGTCAACGACGAGTTCCTGCGCGAGTACGGGGTTCGCCTGCTGCTCAAGCGCGATGACCTCATCAGTGCCGAAGTGCCGGGAAACAAGTGGCGCAAGCTCCACCTCAACCTTCAGGCGGCGCACGAACAGGGCCGTTCCACGCTGCTGACCTTCGGCGGCGCTTACTCCAACCACATCCGCGCGGTGGCCGCGGCCGGAAGGACGTGCGGGTTCTCGACCATCGGAATCGTTCGAGGCGAGGAGCACCTGCCGCTCAACTGGTCGCTCGCCTACGCCACGGAACAGGGGATGCGACTGGAGTACCTGGACCGGGCAACCTATCGGGCCAAACACACGCCTGAAGTCATCGACGGTTTGCGCGAGCGGTTCGGTGACTTCTACCTGCTGCCTGAGGGCGGGAGCAATGCCCTGGCGGTGCGCGGCTGCGCCACGATCGCTGACGAGATCGACGCGGACTTCGACGCCGTCTGCTGTGCGTGCGGTACGGGCGGAACCCTCGCTGGCCTGGCGACGGGGTTGCCCGCCGGGCGGGAGGCCATCGGTTTCTCGGTGCTGAAGGGCGGTGGCTTTCTCAACGAGGAGGTACGCCGGTTCCAGGAGGACGCGGGAGTGGTCACTGGCAACTGGTCGATCGAGACTGGCTATCACTTCGGGGGATTTGCCAAGTACCCGCCCGAGCTGGCCGCCTTCATCCGGGAGTTCCACGCGCGCCACGGGGTGCTGCTGGAACGGATCTACGTGGCCAAGATGCTCGCCGGGGTCTACGACCTGGCGGCGCGAGGAAGGTTCCGCCGGGGAGGCACGGTGGTCGCGCTCATCACCGGCCCGCCCGAGGATACGGATGGCCAGAACGCGGGAGGCCGGGCGGCGACCTGAAAAGGGCGGTACCCCTGGCGGAGTACCGCCCCGTAGCTCCCGGTGGCTAACCGAAGCTCTTGAGCGAGTCCACGAGCGCGGTCCACTCGCTGGCCGCGAATGACAGGTGTCCGAGCTCGCGGTTCTGCGTGTCCCGCATGGCCGTGGTGAAGCCCTCGGCGACCTCGACACAGTTGGTGTCGCCCCTGCTGTAAGTGGACTTGTGCCATGAGGGGGTGGTCAGGCGAGTCTCCACACAGTTGGTGTCGCCAGCGCTGTAGGTGGACTTGTGCCACGTTCCTTCGGTGATCACTCGACTTCTCCTAGTGCTTTCTTGATCAGCGACCGTGACTGATCCGGAGGGAGCGCGAACCCCCGCAGGTCCCCCATCAGTGAGACGTGCTCATCGACTGTGTTCGCATCGACGACCACGCCCCCGGCTGATTTTGTCTCCGTGTACAGGAGCATTCCGGCGTCCGGGACTCTCAGCAGCTTGAACCCGTTGTCCAGTCCCGGATGGTCCCAGGTGCCAGACGGGATGATCAGGATCTCCACTCTGCTCCAAGTGGAGACCTCCAGCAGGTGCCCGAACTGTTCCCTCATGATCTCAGGGTCGCCAAGACGGCGATGAAGCACGGTCTCATCCAGGGTGACCGAGAAGAAGGGTGGGTCATCGCGGCGCAGGATCGACTGGCGCTCGGTGCGTTCTGCCACCTTGGTCTCTACTGCCGTCTGTGAGTCTGCTCGGTTGCTCGCTCTGATCGAGGCACCTGCGTAGCCCCGTGTCTGTAGAAGCCCTGGAATGAGAAGGGGCTGATACTCATGAACCTGGGTCGCCCGTTGCTCCACGATTGGCAGTTTCCTGTACCAGTCCGGCGGCGTGTAGGCCTCGTGCTGTTCCTCCCACACGGCGACCAGTCGACCATCGCTGTTAAGCGCCTGGTCAATTCGTTCCGCTGTGTCCTTTTTGGCAGGTGTCTTTCCCAGCTCGATATCACTGACCGTCGCCTGGGACGCTGGTAGCAGGCTTGCAAGCCTGCTCTGCGAAAGTCCCGCCTGTTCGCGGAACCGGCGCACCTCGGCGCCGAACTTCCGAGCCTTCGGATCGACCTCGTTCGCCATGCACAGGTTCTTACCAGTCCGCCATCAGGCACCAAAAGGGTTTACCTGAGAATTTCGCATTTCCCGCCGATCGCTAGATCAGGCGAGCTCTCTGATGAGACTGTGACGACGGCCGAAGAAAAGTCCCGGCGGCTGTACTGACAACCCCGGGACCTGGTCCGGAACCCGTGCTTCTCACGACAACAGGTACGAACATGAACCAGGCTATCCCTCGTCAGTCCACCCCGGAAGGCGTTCCCGGCCGTCGAACGCTGACGCTCCAACCGCCCTGGCGGATGCGGTTCGAGGACTCCGACCGCTGCGGCATCGTCCTGGGCAGCGATCCCCGCCACGTCGGGATCGCCCGGGACTGGGCCTACCGCAACGCCCGCTCCCCGCGCCGTGCGGCCTTTCCGCTGGTGCTGGCCGTGAGCCTGCTGGTCACCAACGCGCAGCAGCACAGCCGGTCCGGCGACCCAGGCGGCACCGTCCGGGTCACGCTGCACCGCAAGCCCCACACCTACACCCTGACGGTCACCGACGACGGACCCCGGCCGGACCAGCCCATCCGCTTTCCGCGTCCGCGAAAGCCCACGGAACCGCTGGAGGCCACCGGCAACGGGCTGCTGATGCTGGACGAGCTGTCGGTGTCCTGGGACTGGACAGGGAACGCGGGCGAACCCCTGACAGTGCGCGCCCTCATCGACCGCTCCGGGCACCAGTGGGCCGGGGCTCCCAGCACCAAGGTCTGAGGAACGGCACTGCCTCGCGCCACGCCCGCCCGCCGAACACGGAAAGCGCCTCATGCCCGACTACAGCTACCTTCTCGACGGCCGCCCCGACGTCTTCACCCCCGGCGAAGTCGCCCAACTGTTCAACATCCGCCCCCG
>NZ_QPFC01001359.1:0-1378 GCF_003427465.1 Nocardiopsis sp. TNDT3
GTCCCCGACCGCGCCCGGGGCGGCCCCCACCAGCCCCGCGTGGACCAGCGCCGACGGCAGCCCGCCCAGCCAGCCGACCGGTATCCCCACCGCCGCCGTCCAGCCCAGCAGCCGCAGGTGGCGGTGCGGCTCCTCCAGGACGCGCCGCCGCGCCGCCCAGAAGCCCAGCAGGATCATGGCGAACCCGCCGAAGGACAGCAGGCCGCCCGCCAGGGTGACGAACGCCCAGGTGAGCAGCCGTGTGCCCGCCGCCGCCAGCGGGTCCTCCTCCTGGGCGGCGTAGGCCAGGTAGGACGGCTCGGCCCCCGCGCCGCCGACGCCCTCCAGCCCGTGCGCCGCCAGGCTCCACGCCGCCTGTGCGGCGGGAACCGCGATGAGCAGGGCGAACACCGCCGCCCCCGCCAGCAGGACCCGGTCCCCGCGCCGGATGAACAGCCACACCAGCACTAGGCTCGCCACCCCGTAGGAGCCGATGATGTCGCCCGCCATGAGCAGGGCGGCGTGCGCGAACCCGAACACGACCAGCCACAGACCGCGTCGGCGCAGCAGCGCCACGGCCGTGCGTTCGGAGGTCCCGTGCGCCCTCTGGCGCAGGAACAGCTGCATCATCCCGTAGCCGAACAGGAAGGCGAACAGGGGATAGGCGCGCAGGTCCAGGCCGACGATCATGGCGAACCGGACCGCCCGGTCCAGCCACGAGCCGTCCACCGGGTGCCAGCCGGAGGGTCCGTGCTGGGCCGCCCACAGGTGGAACGCGGTGTTGGACAGCACGATGAGCAGCAGCATCATCCCGCGCGCCAGGTCCGGGGCCAGCGCGCGCTCACCCGGCAGGACGCCGCCGCGCGGGGCGCGTCCCGCGCCGCCGGGGCCGTCGCCGTCCTGTCGCCTCCGGTACCGTGCCGCGCCCCCGGCGCCGCCGTGTTCCTCTTCGTCCGTGGATCCGCGCATACCGCGACCCTAGGAACCGGGCCCGGTCCGCGGCCTCGGCCGATCGGCCCGGTCGCGCCGCCGTTCGGCCGCTTCCCCGGTCCGGGAGACGGAGGCGGCCGGTCCCCGGACCCCGACGTCCGGCCACCGCCGGCGCGACGGGCGCGGGGACGCCCCCTCTTTGCCCTCCGGTGGTATTCCCGCGCGCGCCGTCCGGGTAGCCGACGGGAGTCCGCCGCACGAGCACGCGAACCCGGGAGGAACCCATGGCCGACCTCAACCCCATCGAACTGCAGAAGGCGCTCAAGGGCGCCGACTACCCCGCCAGCCGCGACGACCTGGTGTCGCTGGCGAAGGGCAACGGTGCGGGCGACGACCTGGTCCAGAAGCTGTCCGACGCCGGTACGAGCCGGTTCGACGGCCCCGACGACGTGCAGAAGGCCCTCTTCGG
>NZ_QPFC01001360.1:0-1533 GCF_003427465.1 Nocardiopsis sp. TNDT3
CCCATCCCACCCCGCTCAGCCCGCGCGGAGGGTCCCGCCGCGGCGGCGCTAGCGGCCGAGCAGCGCCCAGAGCATGACCGCGAGCAGCACCAGGACGCCGAGGGAGACCGCGGCGATGGTGGCCACCGCGGGCAGGCGGCTGCGCTCGGCGTGCTTGCCCGAACTGGTCAGCCCCAGCGTGTCCGTGGACTCGCGGATCGAGGTCATGATCGAGTTCATCGCCTCGGGGCTGTTGCGCAGCCGCTCGTTGATGGACTCCGCCAGCACGTGCGCGCCCGCCTTGAAGTGCTCGCGGGCCGACTCGCGCTCCTCGCCCTCGGGACGGGGCTCGGCCGGCGTGGCGGTGCCCTGCGCGGCCGTCTCCGGGCTCGTCTCGGGCGCCCACGGCGCCAGAGCGGCGATCCGCAGCATCTTGGTGGCGTTCTCGGCGGTCAACCGCTCCGAGGGCTCCACCCGGAGCAGACCGGCCAGCACCGGCGCCAGCGGGCCCGCGCTGGCGGCCTCGGCGGGCTCGTCCAGCTGCTCCTGGCGCAGGATCTTGATGTAGCCCTTGCGGTCGTAGGGAGGGTGCCCCTCCACCGCCGCGTACAGGGTGGCGCCCAGGGACCACAGGTCGGACTCGGGTCCCACCGGGCCGGCCTTGGCCCGCTCCGGCGGGATGTAGGCCGGGGAGCCGATGATGCGCCCGGACGCGCTCAGCGCCGACTCGCCGTTCCAGGCGGCCAGCCCGAAGTCGGTGAGCACGACCCGACCGGCCTGGCTGATCATCACGTTGTCGGGCTTGACGTCGCGGTGCACGATGCCCTCGGCGTGCGCGACCTTGAGGGCGTCGATGAGCTGGAGGCCGATCTCGGCCACGCGCTGGTAGGGCAGCGGGCCGCCCACCTGGATGAGTTCCTCCAGGGTGGAGGCCTCCACCAGCTCCATGACGATCCAGGGGCGGTCGTCCTCGTCCACGACGTCCAGGACGGTGACCAGGCTGGGGTGGGTGAGGCGTCCGGCGACGCGGGCCTCACGGGTGGTGCGCTGCAGGAGCGACTCGCGCTCGGAGCGGCTCAGGTCCGCGGGCAGGCGCAGCTCCTTGACGGCCACCTCGCGGTCGATGACCAGGTCGGTGGCGCGCCAGACCGTGCCGACACCGCCGCGGGCGATCTCCGACACCAACTGGTAGCGCCCCTTGAGCAGGCGTCCCTCGGGACGGGGCTCGGCGGCGTCGGCCGCCTCCGCCCGTGCGGAGGAGCGCGACGCCTCGGGGCGCTGCGTGTGGGGGTTCTCTAGGGAGGACACGGTTATCCACGGGTCCATTCACCGGCCATGGTGGCCTCCTGCGGGAGCATTGCGGTCGCTGTCACCACGTAGGTGCACGGATCACTCGTTATACCAGCAGGACGCCGGATCCATGCTGGTGGTTGCCACATCACGGACACATAGGTTCGCTTTCGTTATGTCCGACGACGACCCGAGCATGCAGTGACGTAGGTCTCATTATGAGACTCCCGTGCCTGTTGGCCGGGGTGGCGCGGGGGGGGGGGG
>NZ_QPFC01001361.1:0-2280 GCF_003427465.1 Nocardiopsis sp. TNDT3
CGTCGTGGTCGGCGCGCAGCTGGTCGGCGGTGATGTCGGTGCCGACGTCGACTCCGGCGCGGAAGGTGGTGCCCTCGGCGCTCATCTGGGCGAGGCGGCGGTCGATGTGCCGCTTCTCCATCTTGAACTCGGGGATGCCGTAGCGCAGGAGGCCGCCGATGCGGTCGGCGCGTTCGTAGACGGTGACGTCGTGTCCGGCGCGGGTGAGCTGCTGGGCGGCGGCGAGTCCGGCGGGGCCGGAGCCGACGACGGCGACCTTCTTGCCGGTGCGGGTGGTGGGGGGCAGGGGCTTGACCCAGCCCTCCTCCCACGCGCGGTCGATGATGGAGACCTCGACGTTCTTGATGGTGACGGCGGGCTGGTTGATGCCGAGCACGCACGCGGATTCGCACGGGGCGGGGCAGAGCCTGCCGGTGAACTCCGGGAAGTTGTTGGTGGCGTGCAGGCGTTCGATCGCCTCGGCCCAGTCGTGGGTGTGGACGAGGTGGTTCCACTCGGGGATGAGGTTGCCGAGGGGGCAGCCGTTGTGGCAGAAGGGGATGCCGCAGTCCATGCAGCGTGATGCCTGCTTGGTGACGGTTCCCCGGTCGAAGTCCTCGTAGACCTCGCGCCAGTCCTGGATGCGCACGTCGACGGGTCGGTGCTTGGGGAGCTCTCGCTCGGTGGTCTTCAGGAAGCCCTTGGGGTCGGCCATGTGCCTTCCTCCTCTCGTGTCAGGACTGTGCGGAGGCCATGACGGCCTCGTTGACGTCGCGGCCCTCGCGTTCGGCCTCGGCCTGGGCGAGCAGGACGCGCTTGTAGTCGCGCGGCATGATCTTGGCGATGCGGTCGATGCCGCCGTCGGTGAGGATGCGGTCGGCGACGGCCGATCCGGTCTCGGCGCGGTGGCGGGTGAGGACGTCGGTGAGGAACGCGCGGTCCTCGTCGGTGAGGGCCTCGATCTCGACCATCTCGGTGTTGACGCGTTCGTGGTCCAGGTCCAGGACGTAGGCGATGCCTCCGGACATGCCGGCGGCGAAGTTGCGTCCGGTGCGGCCGAGGATGACGGCGCGGCCGCCGGTCATGTACTCGCAGCCGTGGTCGCCGATGCCCTCGACGACGGCGAGGGCGCCGGAGTTGCGGACGCAGAAGCGTTCGCCGACGACGCCGCGCAGGAGGATCTCTCCGGAGGTGGCGCCGTAGCCGATGACGTTGCCGGCGATGATGTGGTCCTCGGCGACGAGTTGGGAGGCGTTGTCGGGGCGGACGATGACGCGTCCGCCGGACAGGCCCTTGCCGACGTAGTCGTTGGCGTCGCCGGACAGGCGCAGGGTGACGCCCTTGGGTACGAAGGCGCCGAAGGACTGGCCCGCGGATCCGGTGAAGGAGACGTCGATGGTGTCGTCGGGGAGGCCGTTGGCGCCGTGGCGCTTGGTGACCTCGTGTCCGAGCATGGTGCCGACGGTGCGGTTGACGTTGCGTACGGGCAGTTCGAGGCGTACGGGCTGGCCGAAGTCCAGGGCGCCCTCGCTGAGCTGGATGAGGGTGTTGTCCAGGGCCTTCTCCAGGCCGTGGTCCTGGAGGCGCTGCTGGACGCGGTGGTCGCCGGCGCGGGGTTCGACCTCGTGCAGGATGGGCGACAGGTCCAGGCCCTGGGCCTTCCAGTGGGTGACGGCGTCGGCGGTGTCGAGCAGGTCGATGGAGCCGATGGCCTCGTCCAGGCTGCGGAAGCCGAGCTGGGCGAGGTACTCGCGGACCTCCTGGGCGATGAACTCGAAGAAGTTGACGACGTATTCGGCCTTGCCGGAGAAGCGCTCGCGCAGGAGCGGGTTCTGGGTGGCGACGCCGACGGGGCAGGTGTCCAGGTGGCAGACGCGCATCATGACGCAGCCGGAGACGACGAGGGGTGCGGTGGCGAAGCCGTACTCCTCGGCGCCGAGCAGGGCGGCGATGACGACGTCGCGTCCGGTCTTCATCTGGCCGTCGGCCTGGACGACGATGCGGTCGCGCAGGCCGTTGAGCAGCAGGGTCTGCTGGGTTTCGGCGAGGCCGAGTTCCCAGGGGGTGCCCGCGTGCTTGAGGGAGGTCAGCGGCGAGGCGCCGGTGCCCCCGTCGTGGCCGGAGATGAGGACGACGTCGGCGTGTGCCTTGGACACGCCGGCGGCGACGGTGCCCACGCCCGCCTCGGAGACCAGTTTGACGTGGACCCGGGCGGAGGGGTTGGCGTTCTTGAGGTCGTGGATGAGTTGGGCGAGGTCCTCGATGGAGTAGATGTCGTGGTGGGGCGGCGGGGAGATGAGC
>NZ_QPFC01000163.1:0-4943 GCF_003427465.1 Nocardiopsis sp. TNDT3
CCCTTGGAGTCCGCCGATGCCGCACCCACCACGCAGACCCAGCCCGCCGACCGGGCCGCCTCCGCCGTTCTCGCGGCGCCGCGTGCTCCTGGGCACGGGAGCCCTCGCCCTGGGCTCGGCCCTGGGCGCCGCCGGATGCGCCCCCGCCCCCGGTTCGGGATCGACCACGCAGGTGCGGTTCTGGAGCCTGTTCCAGGGCGGCGACGGCGCCCGGGTGCAGACCATGCTGGACGCGGTGCGCGAACAGGCCCCGCACCTGGACGTCACCCCCAGCACACTGGCCTGGGGACCGCCGTACTACACCAAGCTGGCGGTGGCCTCCGTGGGCGGTCGGGCACCCGAGACGGCCGTGCTGCACCTGTCCCGCCTGCCCGGGTACGCCCCCGGCGGGCTGCTCGAACCCTTCGACCTGGACCTGCTGGCCGAGTTCGGGGTCACCGCCGAGGACTTCGTACCCGACCTGTGGGAACGCGGCATCCACGACGGCGCCACCTACGCCGTCCCGCTGGACACCCACCCGGTGATCGTCTTCTACGACGCCGAAGTCGCCGACCGGGCCGGTCTGCTCGACGGGGACGGGAAGCTGACCGGGATGAACTCCCCCGAGGGGTTCCTCGCGGCCTCCCGGGCGCTGGCCGAGGCCGGGGGCGGCAACGGCGTCTCCTACGGGCACGTCAACGACGACTCCCAGGGGTGGCGGCTGTTCTGGATGCTGTACAACCAGACCGGCGCGTCCATGGAGCTGCCCGGGGGCGGACCGGCGGTGTTCGACCGCGACGCGGCGCTGCGCGTGTACTCCTTCCTCGCCGAACTGCTCGACGGCCGGACGTCGGAGCCGGACCTGGACTACCCCACCGCCCTGGCGGCCTTCGCCTCGGGGCGCTCGGCGATGCTCGTGTGCGGGGAGTGGGAGCTGCCCTACCTGTCGGAACACGTGGAGAACCTGGGGGCGGCCCCCTTCCCCACGGTCTTCGACCAGCCCGGCGGGTACGCCGACTCCCACGCCTTCGTGCTGCCCCGCCAGGGCGACCCCGACCCCGCACGGGTGCGCGCCGCCCACGAGTTCGTGGCGCTCATGGTGCGCAACAGCCTGATCTGGGGCGAGGCGGGCCACATCCCGGCCTACTCGCCGATCGCCCAGTCGCCGGAGTACCTGGCGCTGGACCCGCAGTCGGACTACGCCGCCGCCGGGGAGACCCCCGTGCTCGACCCCGAGGTGTGGTTCGCCGGGGCCGGATCGCGGTTCCACTCCGACGTGAGCGAGGCGCTGCGCACGGCCCTGACCGGCGACGGACCCGAGGCGGCGGTGGACCACCTGGGCAGGACCCTGGACTCCTGGGCCGCCCGCACCAACCCGGGAGGCCAGGAATGAGCGTGACCACCCAAGCCCCCGCCCGCGCCCGTGCGGGCGCGGGCTCCCCGCCGGGCGGCCCCGGCGGCGCGCGGCTGCTGTGGCGGCGCCTGGCGGACTCGCCCCTGGTGTTCCTGCTGCCCTTCCTCCTGGTGTACGCGCTGTTCCTGGCCTGGCCGCTGGTGAGCGGCCTGTGGATGAGCTTCACCGACACCGCCCTCAACGGGGCGGGCGGCGCGGTCGTCGGGCTGGACAACTACGCCGAGGCGCTGGGCGACCCGATGGTGTGGCGGACCCTGGGCAACACCGTCCTGTTCACCCTCATCACCACCGTCCCCCTGGTGGTGGTCGCACTGGCCATGGCGGTCCTGGTGCACACCGGGCTGCCCGGGCAGTGGCTGTGGCGGCTGTCGTTCTTCCTGCCGTTCCTGCTGCCGGTGGCCACCGTGGCGCTGGTGTGGAAGTTCCTGTACGTGGAGGACTTCGGTCTGCTCAACCACGCGCTGGGGCTGCTGGGGATGGAGGGCCTGGGCTGGCTGACCGACGAGGGCGTGGCGATGTGGTCGGTGGCGCTGACCACGGTGTGGTGGACGGTCGGGTTCAACTTCCTGCTGTACCTGGCCGCCCTCCAGTCGATCCCCGGCCACCTGTACGAGGCCGCCGCGCTGGACGGAGCGGGGGCGTGGGCCCGCCTGCGCCACGTCACCCTCCCCCAGCTGCGGGGCACCACGGTGGTCGTCCTGCTGTTGCAGGTGCTGGCCTCGCTGAAGGTCTTCGACCAGATCTACCTGCTCACCGGGGGCGGCCCGGGCGAGGCGACCCGCTCGCTGCTGCTCTACATCTACGACGTGGGCTTCACCGGCTACCGGTTCGGGTACGGCGCCGCCGTCTCCTACCTGTTCCTGGCACTCGTCCTGGGCGTGGCCGCCCTCCAGTTGTGGATCAGCGCGCGGAGAAGGGTCTGACATGGCGACGCGGAGCATGCGTTCGACGCGGCGGGCCGAGGCGGCCCTGGACCGCGCCAGGCAGCGCGACCTGATGCTGGGCGGGGGCCGCGGACCGCGGATCGCCGCCGTGTCGGCGCTGGCGGTCCTCGCGGTGCTGTGGCTGGCCCCCATGGTGTGGGCGCTGGTCACCTCGTTCAAGACCGAGGGGGACGCGGTCGCGCTGCCGCCGACCCTGGTCCCCGGGACCGGGTTCACCCTGGAGCAGTACCGCAACCTGTTCGAGGCCGGGAACGTGCAGATGTGGCTGTTCAACAGCCTGGTCATCGCCGTGCTGGTCACCCTGCTCACGATCGTGGTGGCGGCCCCGGCGGCCTTCGCGATGTCGCGCATGGACTTCCGGGGCCGGGCGGCGCTGATGGCCCTCACGGTGGCGGCGATCGTGGTCCCGCCGCAGCTGCTCATCGTGCCGCTGTTCCAGCAGATGGTGTCGCTGGGCCTGGTGGACACCTACGCGGCGGTGATCCTGCCGCAGCTGGTGGCGCCGGTCATCGTGTTCGTGCTCAAGCGGTTCTTCGACGCGGTGCCGCGCGAGCTGGACGAGGCGGCCCGCATGGACGGGGCCTCCTACTGGAGGCTGTTCACGACGGTGATCATGCCGCTGTCGCGGCCCGTCCTGGCGGCGGCGTCGATCTTCGTGTTCATCACCGCCTGGAACAACTACCTGTGGCCGTTCATCATCACGACCGACCCGGCCCTGATGACGCTGCCCGTGGGCATCCCCAACATCCTGGACTCCTACGGCACCTTCTACGCCTCGCAGCTGGCGGCGTCGATGGTGGCGGCGGCGCCGATGGTGGTCGTGTTCATGCTGTTCCAGCGCCAGATCGTCAACAGCGTCGCCACGACGGGTCTGGGCGGCCAGTGAGAACCGGTCCGCGCGCCCGGGACCGACCGGCCGGGGCGTGCCCGAGGGCGCACCGCGCACCGCCGGGGCCGCGGGCGCGCGGGCTCCACCGCACGACGACAACGACGTAAGAAGCAGGAAGAGCACCACTCCACCGGACGGGAAACAGCGATGTCACCACGCACGTCCCCTCGCCCGCGACACCACCTGACGGCTCTCGGCGCCCTGACCCTGGCGCTGCTCGTACTCCCCCTCGCCACCACCGCCACCGCCGCGTCCTCCAGCGGTACCGCCACCACGGCGGCCGATGCCGCCGGACCGGCAGTTCAGGCGGTTCCCGCCGAGTCCGCCCAGGAGGGAACGTTCCGCAACCCCCTCAACGCCGGAGCAGACCCCACGATCGTGCACCACGACGGGAACTACTACCTGTCCACCACCCAGGGCGACCGCATCTCCGTGTGGAGCTCGCCCAGCCTGGCCACCCTGGCCACCGCCGAACCCGTGGAGGTGTGGCGCGACAGCGATCCCAGCCGCGACACCGAACTGTGGGCCCCGGCGCTGCACCGGTTCCAGACCGGGGACGGGCCGCGCTGGTACCTCTACTACACGGCCGCCGACAGCAGGCTGACCGACCCCGTGGAGCGGGACGCCAGCCACCGGCTCTACGTCCTGGAGTCGGCCGGCGACGACCCGGCCGGACCCTACGAGTTCAAGGCACGGATCGCCGACACCGGCACCTACGCCATCGACGGCGAGCCGTTCGTGCACGACGGGCAGCCCTACTTCGCCTGGAGCAGCCCCGGACGCGGGTTCGACGGCGGCCCCCAGCAGCTCTACGCCGCGCGGATGAGCAACCCCTGGACGATCGAGGGGGAACCCGTCGCGCTGCCCAACGAGGGCGGCTGCCCCGAGGTCCGGGAGGGGCCGACCCCGCTGTACCGCGACGGCCGGACCTTCCTCACCTACTCCACCTGCGACACCGGCAAACCCGACTACCAGATCTGGTCGATCGCGCTGGACGGGGGCGCCGACCCGCTGTCGGCGGACGCCTGGGAGCAGCTGCCGGGGCCGCTGTTCAGCCGCGACGACGCGGCCGGGGTCTGGGGGCCCGGGCACCACTTCTTCTTCCGCTCGCCCGACGGCACCGAGGACTGGATCGCCTACCACGCCAAGAACACGCCCGAGTACACCTACTCCTTCCGGTCCACGCGCGCCCAGCGCATCGGCTGGACCCCCGAGGGGACCCCCGACCTCGGACGGCCGCTGGCGGCGGGGGCGACCCAGCGCCTCCCCTCCGGGGACCCGGGCGCGGGCAGCACGGCGGTCAACGACACCGACACCGGCCGGGGCGGGCCGCGGGTCTCCTACGAGGGCGACTGGACCACGGGGGAGCGGTGCGGGGCGCACTGCTTCCACGGCGACGACCACTACACCGCCCAGGCCGGGGCCACGGCCACCTACCACTTCACCGGGTCGCGGATCGCGGTGTACGGGTCGCTGGACACCGACCACGGCTACGCGACGTTCTCGGTGGACGGCGGGCCGCCCTCGGAGCCGGTGAGCTACCACCACCCGTTCCGGGTCGGGGAGCAGCGCGTGTACCTGAGCCCCGAACTCGGCCCCGGCGAGCACACCCTGACCGTCACGGTCACCGGTGACCGGCCCGCCGGGTCGAGCGACGCCATCGTCACCGTCGACCGCGCGGAGGTCTACCCCGCGCCCTGAGCGCGACCGGATCCGC
>NZ_QPFC01000164.1:0-13929 GCF_003427465.1 Nocardiopsis sp. TNDT3
GCCCTTCCGGGAGCCTTCCCGGAAGGGCCGCCGTGTTCCCGGTACTTCCTGCGCTGCCTCGCGTCTTCCACGCGGACTTTCACGCCCGAGCGCGGACACCGGGCGGGGCCGGCCGGAAACGGGTCATGACCAGCACAGACCTGGAACCTACGCGCTGTACTGGTACGCGGGGTAGGTCAGGTAACCCCGGTCGCCGCCCTGGTAGTAGGTCGCCTCGTCCACCGGGGCGAGCGGCAGCCCGGTGCGCAGCCGCTCTACCAGGTCGGGGTTGGCGATGAACGCGCGGCCGAAGCTGATGAGGTCGGCCCCCAGCCCCAGCCAGTGGTCGGCCTCGGCCCGGCCGACCTGCTTGGGACCCATGGGGAGCACCGGGTTCATGATGAGGGTGCCCGGCCAGGCGCGGCGCAGCTCCAGCAGCAGTTCCTCGTCGGTGGTGGCTTCGAGGTGGACGTAGGCCACCCCGATCCGGGCCAGCTCGGCCAGCAGCGCGGTGTACAGCTCACGCACGCCCGTCTCCTTCACCCCCCAGAACTCGGCGCCGGGGGAGAGGCGGATACCCGTGCGCTCCGCCCCCACGGCGTCGGCGGTGGCGGCGGTCGCCTCGACGGCGAACCGGATCCGGTTGGCCACCGAGCCCCCGTAGGAGCCGGTGCGCAGGTTGGCGTTGTCCGAGAGGAACTGCGAGATCAGGTAGCCGTTGGCCCCGTGCAGTTCGACCCCGTCGAATCCGGCGGCGACCGCGCGGCGGGCGGCCCGGGCGTAGGACTCGGCCTGCTCGGGCACCTCGGCCTCCTCCAGCGCACGCGGCACCGGCACGGGCTGGGGGCCGCTCGGCGTGAACACGTTGCCCGTGGCCGCGACGGCCGAGGGGCCGACCGGCCGCGTTCCGGTGGTCTCGGGGTGCGAGACGCGTCCGCCGTGCATGATCTGGGCGAAGACACGGCCGCCGTTGGCGTGCACCGCTTCGGTCACCGGCTTCCAGGAGGCGACCTGCTCGTCGGTGTACAGCCCCGGCGTTCCCGGGTTGGACTGCCCCACCAGGCTCGGCTGCACCCCCTCGGAGACGATCAGCCCGGCGGTCGCGCGCTGGGCGTAGTACGCCGCCATGGACGGTGTCGCCAGTCCGCCCTCGGCGGCGCGGACGCGGGTCATCGGCGCCATCACGACCCGGTTGGGCAGGTGCAGGTCGGCGAGCCGGTAGGGCTGGAAAAGGCTGGTCACGACAGGTTCTCCTCCGTGGGCGGTGTACCCCGGTCGGGTACGTCGACTACGCTAAAACCTCACATTGATGTGAGGGGCAAGCGGTTGTGCCGCAGGTCACGAGGGAGGAAGCCGTGCGCATCGGGGAACTCGCCAGGCGGACGGGCGTGAGCGTCCGGTCCCTGCGCTACTACGAGGAGCAGGGGCTGCTCATGAGCACCCGCAGCGACAGCGGGCAGCGGCACTACACCGAGGCCGCGGTCGAGCGCGTCGCCTTCGTCCAGCGGCTGTACGCCGCCGGGCTGTCCAGCCGCACCATCGCCGAGGTGCTGCCCTGCGCGGAGGCGCCCAGCGAGGGGAACTCGGACGCGGCGATCGAGCGCATGGCCCAGGAGCGCGACCGGCTCACCGAGCACATCGCCGAACTGGTGCGCACGCGCGACACGCTGGACGGCCTGATGGAGACGGCCCGCGTCTACCGGGAGCGGTTCCGCTCCGGCGCCGCCGCCTGACGCGCCCCCGCCTTTTCCCTGCCCTCCCGGCCTGTCCCGTCCCGCTCCGTCCGGGTCCGGCCCCACCGGTCGACGGGGCCGGACCCGGACGGCGGTCAGCAGCGGTAGGTGGTGCCGTTGGCGGCGTTGCCCCAGTTGCAGGAGCTGATGGTGCCCGTGCTGGAGTTGTTGTCGGCGCTGCCCGGACGCTTCAGGCGCAGGTCGGGGTTGCGGCTGGTGCTGCTGTTGAGCAGGACGTGGCGGTCGTAGCCCCGGTAGATCTGGTGGTAGCCGTTGGAGTCGCGCCGGTGGGTTCCCCTTCCGGTGCGCACGTAGGCCGTCGCCCCCGCGGGCAGGTTGTAGGAGGGCAGCGGTCGCCCGTAGGTGTTGGTGGTGATGTCGGGGACGTACCCGCCCACGTTGACGGTGCGCGTGGTGACGTTCCTGATGAGGAAGTACTCCCCGTTGACGTTGCTGGAGGTGTCCGACCCGGCGGCGTTGGGACGCACCTGGGTGACCATGAGCGCTCCGGTGGTGGAGGCGGCCTGTGCGGGGGCCGACAGCAGTGAGGCGGCGGTGACGGCGGCCGCGGCGATCGCGGCGGCGCGCAGGGCAAGACGTGGCATGGACGCTCCTGAGGGGCTGATGGAAGCGTCATCGTTGCAGGAGTCATGCCTCATGCGCGGTCTTTTGAAAGTATTTGGCCTGGTTTGGCCAACGTGTACACCGGTCCGGTGGTACCGCGTCCGAGGCCGTGTCGATCCGTGCCGTCGCCGAAGCCGCCGAGGCTCCGGCGCGGCTCCGGTCCGGGGGCCCCGCCGGTGGCCCCGCGCGGATCAGGAGAAGAGGACGCCGTCGAGCATGGCGACCAGTTCCTCGGCCGCCGCGAGCGGGTCGTAGTCGGGGTGGTCCAGGTGCTCGGCCACGATCGCGTCCATGCCGCCGCCGACGATCAGCGCCGTGGTGCGCAGGTCCGGCCCCTCCGTGCCCGAGTCCGCTCCGCGCGCCCGCCGGGCGGCCGCCATCAGGTCCGCCAGGGGGCGCCAACGCTGGCTGGAGCGGCGATCCTCCTCGCTCACCGCCGCGATGACCACCCGGGTGTGGCCCGGGTGGTCGCGCAGGTAGCCGACCATCGAGCGGATGTAGGCGGCGGGGGCCCGCTCGGCGTCGGCGCTCTCCACGGCCCGGCCCACGTGCTCGACCAGGCCGGTGAGCGCGCTCTCGTGCGCCGCGCGCACCAGGGCGTCCTTGGAACGGAAGTGGTACAGCACCGCCGCCTTGGTGATGCCCGCGGCCTCGGCGATACGGGCCAGCGAGGTGGCCGCGTCCCCGTGCTCGGCGATGAGCCGGACCGTCACGTCGATGAGCTGCGCGCGCCGCGCCTGCTCGGTCAGAGTGGGCCTGCGGGACCCGCGCTCCCGCCCCCGTGTCCGCCCTTCCGCCTGTTCGTGCCCCTGTTCGGGTTCCCGTGACCGGGGGTTCTCTCTTGTCATGACTCCAGAACTTACCGTATGGTCAGATTACTTACCAATCGGTTAGGGGTTGTCATGCGGAAGAAGAAGCGCAACCGGTGGATCATCGTGGCGTGCGCCGTGGTCGTCGCGGTGCTCCTCGCCGCGGTCGCCCTGCGCACGCCCTCCCCGGTGGGCCACTGGCGCTCGGCGGAGGGGCGGGACGCCTTCACGCGCACCTACGAGGCGGCGATGGCCGACCTGCCCCGGCCCGCCGCCGAGATCGACGTGCGCACCGACTACGGGGTCGTGCGGATGTACCGCTTCGAGGGCGCGGGGGACCGGGAGGAGCCGCTGGTCCTGCTGCCCGGCCGGGCGGCGCCCTCGCCGGTCTGGGCGGACAACCTGCCCTCCCTGCTGGAGGTCGGGGACGTCTACACGGTCGACCTGCTGGGCGAACCCGGGATGAGTGTGCAGGACCGGCCGATCGAGGACGACGCCGACCAGGCGGCGTGGCTGCACCAGGCCCTCGACGGCCTGCCCGAGGAGGGGTTCCACCTGGTGGGGCTGTCGTTCGGCGGTTGGTCGGTGACCAACCTGGCCGTCCGCGAACCCTCGCTGGTGGCCTCGGTGACGCTGGTCGACCCGGTGTTCGTCTTCGACGACATGCCCATGGAGGTGGTCCTGCGCTCCCTGCCCGCCTCGCTGCCCTGGCTGCCGCGCTCCTGGCGCGACGGCTTCAACTCCTGGACCGCGGGCGGCGCTCCGGTGGAGGACGTTCCGGTCGCCCGGATGATCGAGTCCGGCATGCAGAACTACGCGATCAAGCTGCCCCAGCCCGGCAGGATCAGCGAGGAGTCCCTCACGGACCTGGACATGCCCGTGCTGGCGTTCGTCGCCGGACGGTCGGTGATGCACGACCCCGACACCGCCGCGGCCACCGCCGAGCGCGCCCTGCTCCACGGCACGGTCGAGGTCTACCCGGAGGCCTCGCACGCGATCAACGGCGAGTACCCCGAGGAGATGGCCGCCGATATCGACGCCTTTCTGGACGAGGTCGACCGGTCCTGAGACGGGCGCCCTCGGGCCTTGAGGCGGGTGTCGACCGGCCCTGGACGGGGTGCCGAGCGCCCCGGGACGGGTGCCGACCGGTCCTGAGACGGATGACGGCCGTCCCTGAGATGAGCGGCGCGCTTGCTCCGGGCCGTTCGCGGGCACCACACGGACATGCCCGAACGCACCGAGGACGGACGCTACGTCGTGGTCTCCGGCCGCCGTTGGCGCGCGAGCGACCCGCAGTTGCCGGAACCGGTACGCGAGCGCCTGGTGAGACACCTGATGTCCGCACGCAGGGACGTGGCCGCCGCGCTGCGCGCCGGGGACACCGACGCCGAGGGGCGGGCGCGCGCACGCGTGGCCCTGGCCAAGCACGGCCTGGGCGAGCGCGGCACGCCCTGGTGGGAGCTGCCGGAGGCCGACCGCCGCCACCGCTGGGAGGAGGCGCTGCGCCGCCTGGACCCCTGAGGGGCCGCGGCCCGGACGGTCTTCGTGCCGCCGGACGGGGCCTGCCGCACTCCTGCGCCGAGACGCTGCGGCACCCGCGCAGGGGGGCGGACCGCTGCGCCCGGAACCGGAGTACTGAGCCCCCTCGGCCCGTGGCGCGGCGGTTCCGGCACGCGAGTCGCCCGGGACCGCGCACGTCCCGTGGGACGCCCGGCGCCCCACCTGGAGCGCGAAGGCCCCGGCCAGCGGACTTCCCCGCTGGTCGGGGCCTCCTGTTTCTCGGGTGCGGGCGCGGGTGCGGGTCCGGGGACCGAACCGTGGCGGGCGCCTCGGTCGCGTCAGCGCACCCGGGCCGCGGTGCCGGTTACGGCGTGACCCGCTGGCCCCCGAAGGTCACGACCAGGGTGCCGTCGGCGGCGTAGGACCAGTCCAGGCCGCCGTCGTAGGAGGAGCACCGCGACCCGTTCGAGCCGGACCAGAACTGGTTGGAGCTGTCGGCGTTGCCGATGATCCGGTCGTTGGAACCGCTGTCGCACGAGGTGTTGCCGCGGAACACCGAGGAGCCGTCGTCGAAGTTGAAGTTGCGCTCCTCGTTGCCGATGCTGACGTTGTCCGACACCGTCATCGAGCCCGGGTTGCTGTTGTAGGTGAACCCGTGCTTGCCGTTGTCGTAGGCGATGTTGCCCGTGATGACGTGGTCGACCCCGATGTCCTCGCCGCCGAGCTTGAAGCCGTTGCGGTCGCCGTTGCCGGCCTGGGAGCCGTCGCTGAGGATGCCGTTCTCGTAGGCCAGGGAGTCCTCGATGGTCACGGTGCCGATGGGGCCGGTGTCGTCCTTGGTGTAGAGGTCCCAGCCGTCGTCGATGTTGTTGTGGGCCACGGCGTAGCGGAAGACGTTGCCGGGGCCGGAGGTGAGCTTGGCGGCGAAGCCGTCGGCGTCCTCGCCGTCGGAGTCGGCGTTGTCGTGCGACTCCGCGCTCAGGATGAGGTTGTGGGCGGGCCAGTCGCTCTCGGGGGTGCTGGAGACGCGGCGCGAGAGCTGGAGGCCGGTGTCGCGGTTGAAGCGGGTCACCGTGCGCTCGATGACGTTGTGGCTGCCGCTGACGAAGATGCCGTTGTCCCCGGCGTGCTCGACGACGATGCCCTCGACGTGCCAGTAGGACGCCTCCAGCGCCAGGCCGCGGTTGGCGGAGTCCTCGCTCTGGGCGGAGAAGTCCAGCACCGGGGTCTCACCCGGGTAGGCGGACAGCTCCGTGCGGTTTCCGGAGGTGCCGTCCTCGCCCAGCGGGATGGTGACCGTGTCCGAGAAGGAGTAGGTCCCGCCGCGCATGTGGATCGTCCCGCCGGGCTCGATCCGGTCGATGGCCGAGGTGAGCGTGGTGGGGTCGGACTCGGTGCCGTCCGCGCCCGCGCTGCCGCCCGGGGCCACGTACAACGCGTCCGAGGTCGGCGGGTTGCCGTCGTCGCCGCCGCCGTCATCGCCGCCGCCGTCATCGCCTCCGCCGTCGTCGCCACCGCCGCTGGTCTCCACGTCGAGGTAGTCGACGTTGGGCATGCCCTGGGAACCGGTCGGGTCGAACCGGATCGTGTTGGCGCCCTCGGCCAGCTGGACGGTGAGCGTCTTGGTCGTCCACGCGTCCCAGTCGCCGGTGCCCTCGAAGGAGACCGACGCCGTCCGGGAGCCGTTCACGAGGACGTCGGCGGGGCGGGCGGAGGAGGTGCCGTTGGCGAAGCGCACGGTCAGCGTGGCCGTTCCCGAGGCGGGGGCGTTCACGCTGAACTGCACGTGGGCGCCCTCCTCGTTCTCGGTGTCGCAGAACCCGTCGCCGGAGTAGCCCGGCCACTCGGTCTCGATGCTGCCGTTGCAGGAGGCCGAGGAGCCCTCGGCCTCGTAGCGGGTGGTGGCGGCGTGCGCCGCGGTGCCGGAAAGCGTGACGAGCGTGCCTGCCAGTAGGGCGGCGCACGCGAGGGCGGGTCTGGTTCTCATCGTTCGTCTCCAGGGGGGTTGGTGCGTCTGACCAGTGGGACGTTGAACGGAAGGGTCGGGGGAGGGAACCGGGGACGGGCCGCCCCCGGGTGCGGACGGTGTGGCACGGCCGGTGCCGTGTGGTCGGCGCGGCGCGGAAAGCGCGGCGCGGTCGGTCATGGGGTGGTGCGGCCACGGGGTCGGCCGTGCCGGTGGAACGGTGACGCCCGTAGTTCGGAAAGCGCTTTCAAACGAGAAGTTAAGTGTTCGTTCCCAGCGCGTCAACGGTCTTGTTCTCCATGCGCTTTCGTGTTAATGGCGCGGAGTTCCTCCTGTTCGGAGCGGTGGTCTTTTTCTCGTAGGTGCTCTGTGTCAGGGTTCGTGGCGCTCGGTGGCGGTGGCGGTGGCGCGCCGGCAGCGCGTCGAGGCGTCCGTCTATGTGCCTCGTAGGGCAGAAGAGGCGTGAGTGGCGAATGGTGTTTCGGTCGTGTTTGTGCGACGCGCTTCACGAGGGCGTTGACCTGCTCTGACGGCGTGGCCGGAGACGCCGAACCAGGTGATGCGGAAAGCCCTTACCAGGACATTGGTGAACGCTGGCGCCGTCAGCCCCGCGCCCCGGTACCGCCTCGTCAATCCCGCGCCTCGGGGGCGCGGGCCCCGGAGGCCTCCTCGGCGATCCGCTCGGCGTCGCCGTCCCCGATCAGCCGCAGGTCACCGGCCAGCCCGATGACCTCCTCGGGGGCGGGAGCGCTGGCACTCGGGCCCCCGAGGAGGTCGGTGTTCCCTTGTAGGGCACTGGGGCACCGGGGCTTTCGGGTCGTCCGGGGTCTCCGGGGCCTTTGAGGCCGCCCTGTCTTCTGCGGCGGTCGGTGTCCCCTGCCGGGACGCTGAGACAGCGGGGAGGCGGGGTGCCGGGGCTTTCGGGTCGTCCGGGGTCTCCGGAGTCTCTGGGGTCGCCCGGTCCTCTGTGGCGGTCGGCGGCCCCTTCCGGGTCACCGGGCTTCCAGGCTGTCTGGGGTCACCGGGATCGCTGAGGTGTTCCGGGGCCTCTGGGGAATCTGGCAGGTCGGAGGTCCCCGGGGCCGTTGAGGTCTCCGGGGCTTCCCGAGTCGCCCCGGACCTCCGCGACCGAGGAGGCCCGGGGCCTATGGGGTCTCCGGGGCTCCCGGGGGTTCGCCGGTCTCGGGAGCGTCCGCGACCCGCCACGTGCGCAGGCGTCCGCACATCCCGAAGGCCCGGGGCCCCGGCATCGGCTCGGTGCGCACCACGGCCGCCTCCCGCATGATCCCCGGGTCGCCCCCGGCCAGCGCCGCGAGCTGCTCCCGGGTGCGCTCCACCTCCCGTTCCACGCCCTCGCGCCAGATCTCCCGCCACTCCCGCACACGCGGCCGCACCACCTGCGCCGCGAGCCGGTGGAACTCCTCCAGCGCCCCCGCGCCCTCCTCGCGGACCGACGCGACCAGCTCCCAGTAGCCCCGCAGGGCCAGGTCGCGCCGGGCCCGCGCCCGCTCCGCGCGCAGCTCCTCGGGCCCCTCCGCGGGCAGGGCCGCCGCGGCGGCGTAGGCCTCGGGGTCGGCCAGCACCCCGCGCGGGAAGGTGAACACCGCGTCGCCCGCCTCGGGCAGGCCCGCGTTCTGCATGACCACGGTGATCTCCAGCCCGCCGGAGTTCACCAGCCGGTGCACCGTGCCCGGGGCGAACCACAGCACGGCACCGGCCGCGAGCGGGTCGGCCGCGACGCCCCGCGGGGTGAGCGTGTGCACCTCGCCCTCGCCCGCGACCACGACGTAGGCCTCCGACGACGCGGTGTGGAGGTGGGGCGTGCCGCCGTGCAGGCCGTCGGGCGCCTCCCAGTCGTAGACCCGCAGGCCGCTGACGGCGGTGCCGCCGGGGAAACGGGGCGTGTTCACGGCGCGTCCTCCCCGGGCGCGTACTCCCGCGCGAGCGCACCGGCCTCGTCGGCGGCGCACACCCGGTCGACGAACACCAGGCGGTGGCGCAGGCTCAGGGTGCGGTCCGGCTCCAGGACGATCTCCTCGTCGAAGGACGGCGAGGGGCTGAACACGGGGAAGGGCTCGGTCCGCACGAACCACCTGATCGGAACGGAGGCGCTCGTGGTCCCGGCGTAGGCCAGGACGGTCGCGCCGCCGTCGATCTCGTCGTGCTGGCCGCTGAAGGCGATCCAGTTCGCCTGCGTGCCCATGACGTCGGCGCCGGTGAGGCCGGTCGCGCTGACCACGTCGCCGCCGGTCCACGAGCGGGGGCCGCGCCAGAAGAGCCCGGTGTAGCCCGCGGCGGCGCGTCCGTGGGTGGTGGGGCTGCCCAGTTCGAGGGCCCTCCCGCGCACGTTGGTCAGCGAGGTCGCGAAGTCCAGCGCCCAGATCCCCCGTTCGCGGTCCGCCGAGTGGAACCGGTGGGTGCGCACCTCGGCGATCCACCGCTCGCCGCCCGAACTCCTCCAGGCCAGGCGCTCGGTGACCGCGACGCCGTCGCCGTCGCGGGCGACGGAGGTGAACCCCTCGTGGCCGATGGCGCCGTTGTTGCCCAGCCACCGGTAGCCCTCGCCGCGGACGAAGGTCGGCCCTCCCCAGAAGTTCTGTCCCGAGACGTGGGACCAGGTCATCTGGAGGCCCTTGTGCCACCGGTGGTCCCACGGCCGGAACGCGGTCAGCGGCGCGCCGCTGAGGGTGCGCAGGGGGTGCAGGTAGGGCTTGGGCGACTCGGTGGCGGGGGAGTCGGGGCGCAGCACGTAGCGCGCGATCTCGACCCCGCCCACCGCCACGGTGAGCGCGTCGTCTCCTTCGGTCAGGGTGGGGGTCTCAGACACCTGTGGTCTCCTCCGTCCTGGTGAGGACGGCCGCGGCGGTGTCCGCGTCGCCCCCGTGCATCGCGTGGTAGAAGCCGTCGTCGGGGGTCAGGTCCCGGCGCCGCACCGTCGTGCCGGTCAGGGCCGACCGGTACATGCCCGTGACGAGTTCGAGGGCGCGCCGCCCGTCGGGGCCGCTGGCGCGGGGCCGCTCCCCGCGTTCCATCGCGTCGAGCAGCGCGGCGAGCTGGGCCCGGTGCGAACTCGGCTCGTCCTCCACCGGCGGCCAGGACGCGACCGCGTCGGCGTCGCGCACGTGCGGCGCGGGGGTCCAGCGCCAGTGCGCGTTGTCGTAGCCGTAGAGGTGCTCCAGCTCGACCGTGGCGTGCTCGAAGTCGAAGCGCAGGTAACTGGTCTCGCGGGGGGAGAGCAGGCTGTTGGCCACGGAGACGGTCGCGCCCGACTCCAGGCGCACGATCGCCATCGACACGTCCTCGGTCTCGGTGGACCGGGCGGTCGTGGACATCACGGCCGTGACCTCGGACCAGTCGCCGAGCAGGGAGAGCATGAGGTCCATCTGGTGGATGCCGTGGCCCATGCTCGGGCCGCCGCCCTCGGTCGCCCAGCGTCCGCGCCAGGGGACCTCGAAGTAGTCCGGGGCGCGGAACCACAGGGTGTTGCACACGCCGACGAGCGGACGGCCGAGCGTGCCCTCGGCCAGGTGGCGGCGCAGGCGCTCGGCGCCGGAGCCGAACCGGTGCTGGAACACGTAGCTGACGAAGGGACCGCCTCCGCCGCCGGGACCGGATTCGCCTCCCTCGTGGGTGCTGACCTCGTCGTACTCTGCCAGGGACAGCGCCGGCGGCTTCTCGCACCACACCCAGCACCCGGCGTCCAGGGCCGTGATCACCGCGTCCTTGTGCGCGACGGGCGGCGTGCACACGATCACCAGGTCGGGGGACTCGGCGCGCAGCAGGGCGTCGAGGCCGGTGTGGCGTCCGGGAACGCCCCACTCGTCGGCGGTCGCGGCCACGCGGGAGGCGTCGGGGTCGGCCAGCGCGACCACCTCGACCCTGTCCCCCAGGGCGGCGAGCGCGGGCAGGTGCCTGCCCCGGGCGATACCGCCGCTTCCGACGACGGCTACGCGAATCGGTGGTCTGGGACTCGGCACTGGCACACCCCTCGGATCACGAACCCATGGTGAACGTTCACTTTCTGCGGCCGGGTCTAAAATAGTGATCGTTCACATCCACCGTCAAGACCGACCCCGCCGACGGACGCCGCCGACGGGCCCGCCCGAGGAGGAGCCGATGGCCGAGCCCGAACCGCCCAGGCGCCGACCGACCATCATGGAGGTCGCCCGCCTGGCGGGCGTCTCCCACCAGACCGTCTCGCGCTACCTGCGCTTCGAGGGCGGGCTCAGGGAGGCGACCCGCGAGCGCGTCGACGCCGCGATCCGGGAGCTCAACTACCGCCCCAACCTCGTGGCCCGGTCGATGCGCACGCGCCGGACCGGGCGCCTGGCGATCCTCCTGCCCGGTGTGCCCGGCGCCAGCCCGAGCCGGTTGCTGGCCGGGGCCATCGCGACCGCGCACGCCGAGGGGTTCGTCGTCGAGGCGGTGAGCGTGGACGGCGGGGTCGGGGCCCGGACCGGGCGCATGCTCGAACTCGCCGGGTCGGGCCAGGTGGAGGGCGTCCTGTCCCTGGCCCCCGTCGCCCCCGACAGCCTCCGGGCCGCGGGCGAGGGCGCCTCCGTGGTCGTCTCCGCCGACTACGACGACGAGATGCGCGGTCTGGGCGAGATCGCCGACGGGTCGGTCGTCGCCGACCTCGTCGAGGGGCTGGCCAAGGCCGGGCACCGGCGCTTCCTGCACGTGTCCGGCCCGCTCCAGTACGCCTCGGCGCGGGGGCGCAGACAGACCTACCTGGAGGCGGTCGAACGCCTGGGGCTGGAGTCCCACGGCGTGTTCGACGGCGACTGGTCGGCCGAGTCCGGCGCCGAGGCCGTGCGCTCCCTGCCCGAGGACAGCGGGGTCAGCGCCGTCATCGCGGGCAACGACGTGGTCGCGGCGGGCGCGGTCCGCGCGGCGATGGAGCGCGGGTGGAGCGTGCCGGGCGACCTGAGCGTGACGGGGTGGGACAACAACCCCGTGGGCGCCTACCTGTCTCCCTCGCTCACGACGGTCGACGTGGACCTCGAACGGCTGGGCGTCAACGCCATGCGCCGCCTGGTCGCGGCCGTGCGGGGCACGGTGGCGGAGGTCGGACGGGAGCCGCTCAACACGATCCTGTGGCGCGAGTCCACCGGCCCGGGCCCCTGGCGCTGACGGGGGAGCACGGCCCAGGCGTTCGCTCGTCCGGGCGCCGGGGGCGACACGGAGGCGTCGGGCCCGGGCCGTCCTCCGCCCCGCACGTGTGACTGTGCGATGTGACACCGCGTAGGTAACGGCGTATGACGTGCGTGTTTCGGAAATGTCGCGCACCGGGCGGTCGTTGTGCACATGCCTATCGCCGCGTGCCCAATCCGATGCGAATCGCCATTGTTCGCCAGCTCACAGTTGCTGCAACCTGGAAGGAAATCCCAGGTGGGGGCGGCGTGAACCGTGCGGCACCGGCGGATGCGGAAGCGCGTGCGTCCGCCCCGGCGCGGGCGCGTCCACGCCCGCCGCCGAGCCTGCGCGCGGTGCGTCCGCCGCGACCGTCCCGACCGCTGCACCCCACGGAGAACGCCTCCAGCATGCTCGACCTCAAACTGACCAACGCCCGCATCCGCACGGTCGACGACGACCGGCCCTTCGCCACGGTGCTCGGCATCGCCGCCGGGCGCGTCCTCGGCCTGGACGAGGAGGTCGCCGACCTGCCCGCGCGCAGGACGGTCGACTGCGGCGGCGCCGTGGTCGTCCCCGGCTTCGGGGACGCGCACAACCACATGGCGTGGTTCGGACAGTCGCTCGCCGAGCTGGAGCTGGAGACGGTGTCCACCCTGGACGCCCTCTACGACGCGGTCGCCCGGGCGGCCGCGACGCTGCCCGAGGACACGTGGATCGTCGGCTCCGGCTACGACGACGCCCTGCTCGGCGCCCACCCCGACCGCCACGGCCTCGACCGGGCCGGGGGCGGCCGACCCGTCTGGCTCAAGCACCGCTCCGGCCACATGTGCACCGTCAGCAGCGCGGTCCTGCGCCAGGCCGGGATCGACACCGCCGTGTCCGACACCGCCGCGGCCGACCCGGACGGGGGAGTGATCGTCCGCGACGGCGCGGGCGCCCCCACCGGCCTGCTCCAGGAGCGCGCGCAGGAACTGGTGACCGCACTGGTCATGCCCTACCCGGTGACCGAGCTCGCCGACGCGCTCGCGCGCGCCTCCCGGGTCTACGCCTCCGAGGGCCTCACCCACGTCGTGGAGGCGGGCATCGGGCGCGGTCTGATCGGCCGCACCCCCGTGGAGGCCGCCGCCTACCAGCTCGCCCGCGACCGCGGCGAGCTGCTTCCCCGGGTCGAGCTCATGGTCGCCGCAGACAACATGCACCCGCTGGGCGGGCACGCCGACGACGGGATCGACACCGGCATCGACCTGGGGCTGCGCACCGGCTTCGGCGACGACCGGCTGCGCCTGGGGCCGATGAAGATCTGGCTCGACGGATCCCTCATCGGCCGCACCGCCGCCGTCACCGAACCCCTCTGCGGGCACGGCCACGGCGTGTACCAGAACTCCCCGGAGGAGATGCGCGCGCTGGTCGTGGCCGCCCACCGGGCCGGATGGCGCGTGGCCGCGCACGCCATCGGCGACGACGCCGTCGACGTCGCGCTGGAGGCGTTCGCCGAGGCCCAGCGCGCGCTGCCGCGCCCCGACGTGCGCCACCGCATCGAGCACGCGGGCGTGGTGCGCCCGGACCAGCTGCCCCGCATCGCCGAGGCGGGCCTGGTCCCCGTGCCCCAGCCCCGGTTCCTGTACGCCCTGGGCGACGGCATGGCCGCCGCCGTGGGCCCGGAGCGCGTGCCCTGGCTCTACCGGCACCGGTCCTTCCTCGACCACGGGCTGCGCGTCCCGGGCAGCTCGGACCGGCCGGTCGCCCCGGGGGCGCCGCTCCTGGGCATGGAGTCGATGGTGGAGCGCGTGACCGCCTCGGGAACCGTTCTGGCCGCCGACGAGCGTGTCAGCGCCGAACAGGCACTCCGGGCCTACACGATGGACGCGGCCTGGGCCAGCCACGACGAGCACCGCAGGGGCAGCCTGACCCCGGGCAAGCTCGCCGACCTGGTGGTCCTGGACCGCGACCCCGTGGACACCGCGGAGGAGGGCATCGGCACGATCCGCGTCCTGGCGACCCTCGTCGGCGGGGAGTGCGTGCACGGGGCGGACGTCCTCGACGGTCTGACCTGACCCGGCCCGGCCGGACCGGCGAGGTCCGGCCCGCCCCGGCCCGACACGACTCCGGCCCGGCCCGGTCCAACCCGGGTTCGGCCCTGTCCGTGTCCGACGGGCGGCACCGGGCGGACACCCGCCCGGCC
>NZ_QPFC01000165.1:0-2213 GCF_003427465.1 Nocardiopsis sp. TNDT3
GCGGAGGGGGCCGGGGGCTGCCCGGTCGTGGTGGAGGTCGTCACGGTCGGCTCCTGTTCGCGGTGGTGTACTGCACGCTGTCGGCGGTCAGCTCCCGGTAGGCCTGCTCCAGGGACGCGTCGCGCGTGCTCAGCCGGTGCAGGGCCACCCCCGCCCGGTGGGCCAGTTCCCCGACCCGTTCGACGGGTACGCCGGTGACCACCAGTTCGCCCGGGCCGGGGCGCTCCACCCCGGCCCCCTCCGCCTCCAGCGCGGTGACCAGGTCCTCGGGGTGGGGCGCGCGCACCAGCACGGCCGTCCACGCGCTGTTGCCCAGCACATCGGCCAGGGGCGCGTCGGTGATGAGCCTCCCCCGGCCGAGCACCACCAGGTGGTCGGCGGTCAGCTGCATCTCGCTCATCAGGTGGCTGGAGACGAACACCGTGCGCCCCTCGTCCGCGAGGGAGCGCATCAGGTCGCGGATCCAGCGCACGCCGTCGGGGTCCAGGCCGTTGACGGGCTCGTCGAACAGCAGCAGACCCGGATCGCCCAGCAGGGCGGCGGCGATGCCCAGGCGCTGGCTCATACCCAGGGAGAAGGCCCCCGCGCGCCTGCGCGCCGCCTCGGCCAGCCCCACGGCCTCCAGCACCTCGTCCACGCGGCGGTCGGGGATGCGGTGGGTGCGGGCCAGCCCCAGCAGGTGGGAGCGGGCGCTGCGTCCGGGGTGCACCGCGCGGGTGTCCAGGACGGCGCCCACGTGGTGCAGGGGCCGGTCCAGCTCCCGGTAGGGGCGGCCCCCGACCAGGGCCTGTCCGGCGGTGGGCCGGTCCAGGCCCAGCACCATCCGCATCGTCGTGGTCTTGCCCGCGCCGTTGGGACCCAAGAAGCCGGTCACCCGGCCGGGGCGGACCTCCAGGTCCAGCGAGTCCACGGCGAGCGTCTCCCCGTAGCGCTTGGTCAGTCCCCGCAGGGTGATCATGTGCGGCCCTCGTCTCGTCGTTCGTGCGGCGGTGACCACGTTAGGAACCCGGACCCCGGCCGGGCCATGGTGCGTACCGCCAGGTCGGGTGCGGTGCGCGCCAGGGCGGGGGTGGGGTTTTCCTCAGGGAGGGGACGAGGCCGCGCCGTCGCCGCCGGACCGGTGGGGCCGTTTCGTCCCCGAAGGCGTTCGGGCCCGGATAGCCTCGGTCCGTTCCCCGTTTGCAGGAGGTGCGCGGTGTCCCGGACCTGGACCGCGATCGACTTCGAGACCGCCAACCACGACCGCGGCAGCGCGTGCGCGGTCGGCCTGGTGCGGGTGCGCGACGGCGCGGTCGTGGACCGGTACACCACGCTGATCCGGCCGCCGAGGCAGGTGGACTTCTTCTCCCGCCACAACATCGCCGTGCACGGCATCACCGCGGCCGACGTCGCCGACGCCCCCTCCTGGGAACAGGCGCACGCGCGCATCGTGGAGTTCGCCGACGGCGGCCCCCTGGTGGCGCACAACGCCGCCTTCGACATGGGGGTGCTGCGCCAGGCCTGCGGACACACCGGGCTGTCCCACCCGGCGTGGGAGTACGCGTGCACGCTGGCGCTGTCCCGGCGCACCTGGAGCGGGCTGCCCGACCACAAGCTGCCGACCGTGTGCGCCCACATCGGGCACCGGGTGACGCACCACCACCGCGCCGACGCCGACGCCGAGGCCGCCGCGCGCATCGTGATCGCCGCCATGGAGCGCTACGGCACCCCGTCGCTGGCCGACCTGACCCGTGCCGCGCGGACGGACCTGCGCCGGGTGGAGGCCTCGCCCGGGAGCGCGGTGCCCGCCCCGGTCCCGGCCGCCGCCGCGCCCGTCCAGCCCGCGCTGCTCGCCGCGTCCGCCGCGGCTGCCGCGCCCGAGGACCGGTTCGGACGGTGGCAGCGTGACGCCCGGACGCCGCTGCCCGAGCCCTCCCCGGACGCCGACCCCACCGGGCCGCTGTACGGGCGCACCGTGTGCGTCTCCGGCGACCTGGAGTCCATGGACAAGCCCGAGGTGTGGCGGCGCGTGGCCGAGGCGGGCGGGCGGCCCGCCAAGAACGTCACCAGGAAGACCGACATGCTCGTCCTCGGGGGCCACGGCGGCCCCGGAAAGACCGCCAAGCACCTGCGGGCCGAGACCTACCGCGAGCGAGGCCAGCGCATCGATCTGGTCACCGAGGCCGAACTGCTGGCCCTGCTGGGGATGACCACCCGCCCCTGACCGGGGCGCG
>NZ_QPFC01001362.1:0-1416 GCF_003427465.1 Nocardiopsis sp. TNDT3
CCCCCCTCGCCGTGTCCGGCCCCGGCCGGAGTGGCTCAGGTGAGGTCGCGCACCACGGCGTCGGCGAGCAGGCGCCCGCGCAGGGTGAGGGCCGCGCGGCCCTCCTCGTGGGCGTCCGCGTCCAGCAGGCCCTCGGCTACGGCCCGCTTGGCCGCGTCGCGGCCGTGCGGTTCGAGCAGGTCCAGCGGGCACCCGCCCTCCACACGCAGTTCCAGCAGGACGCGTTCGAAGCGGCGCTCCTCCTCGGTGAGCACCTCGCGGGCCAGGCCGGGGCTGTGCCCGGCGGCCAGGCGGGCGGCGTAGGCGGCCGGGTGCTTGACGTTCCACCAGCGGGTGCCGCCCACGTGGCTGTGGGCGCCCGGGCCCACGCCCCACCAGTGGCCGCCGGTCCAGTACAGGAGGTTGTGCCTGCTGCGGCCCTGCTCGGTGCGCGCCCAGTTGGACACCTCGTAGGCGCTGAACCCGGCCGCGGTGAGGACCTCCTCGGCCATGAGGTAGCGGTCGGCCATCGTGTCGTCGTCGGGCTCGGCGAGTTCGCCCCGGCGCACGCGGGCGGCCAGGCGGGTGCCCTCCTCGACGATGAGGGAGTAGGCCGAGACGTGGTCGGGTCCGGCGGAGACCGCGGCCTCCAGGGAGGCCCGCCAGTCCTCGTCGCCCTCCCCGGGAGTGCCGTAGATCAGGTCGAGGTTGACGTGCTCGAACCCTGCCCGCCGCGCCCACTCCACGCACTGCTCGGGGCGTCCGGGCGTGTGGCCGCGCTCCAGCACCCGCAGCACGTGCCCGCGGGCGCTCTGCATGCCGAAGGACACACGGGTGAACCCGGCCTCGCGCAGCCGCGCGAGGTAGTCGGGGGTGACCGTCTCGGGGTTGGCCTCGGTGGTCAGCTCGGCGTCGGGCGTGAACCCGAAGCGCTCGCGCACGGCGGTGACGACGCGGCCCAGGTCCTCGGCCGACAGCAGGGTGGGCGTACCGCCGCCGACGAACAGCGTGCTGACCGGCGGGCGCTCCCCCGTCAGGACCCGGTCGGCCAGCGCGACCTCCGCGATCGCCTGGTCGGCGTAGGTCTCGCGGGAGGCGGTGGCGGTGCCGTCGCGGGAGACCAGTTCCTCGGCCGTGTAGGTGTTGAAGTCGCAGTAACCGCAGCGGGTGACGCAGAAGGGCACGTGGACGTAGAACCCGAGGGGACGCCCGCCGAGTTCGGCGAGGGACGGCCCGGGCAGTTCGCCGGTGCTCGGTACGGGATCGCCGTCGAGGGCAACGGAAGGCATGCCTCCAGTGTCGCCGACCGGCCGGTGTGCCCTGGTCCCCCGCGTCGGGCACGCGGGGGCCCGGGTACGGCGGTGCGGGATCGGAGGCCGGGAAGCGGGGGTTACGGGATCGGGGAGCAGGGGTTGGAGATCGGAACGGGACGCGGGG